>JASHVB010000389.1 GCA_030039695.1 Acetobacteraceae bacterium | reverse complement strand
CGATCTCGCACCCGGCTTCCGACGCGATGACATTGGGTCGCGTCCCGCCCCAGATGGGTGCCGCATTCAGCGTGATCCCGTCGTCCAAGTCGACCATCGCATGCAAAGCGAGGATCTGATGTGACAGCTCAACAATCGCGGACGCGCCGTCCTGGAACGCGCCGCCGGCATGCGCGCCTACGCCCTCGATGCGTAGCGTGAATCGGCCGACGCCGCGTCGGGAGGTGACGCAAGCGCCGCTTTGCGCCGCCGGTTCCGGAATCAGCACCGCAGCAGCCCCGCGCGCCTCGCGCTCGATGAGTTCACGGCTGGTGGGACTGCCGACCTCCTCGTCCGGCGTCAGGAGCAGCACGATCGGACGTGGCGTGGGGATGCGCTGGCGCAAGATGCAACGCACGGCATGGAATGCCAAAAAGCTCCCGGCCTTCATGTCGTAAATGCCCGGGCCGTGCGCCTTCTCCCCGTTCACCTGAAACGGCATGACGTTCAGCGTGCCGTGCGGCCAAACGGTATCGAGATGGCCGGCGACAACGATTGGCGCGCCGGCGCCGGGCGTGCACGCGATCAAATTGTCGCCGAACCCGTCACGCCCAGGGATGCGCGTCATCGCCGCACCGGCACAAGCGAGTTCTGCCTCGGCCACGTCCATCAGCCGGTTAACAGCAGCGGGGTCCGTGGTGGGCGTCTCCATCCTGACCCATGTGGCCAACTCCGCCAGAAGGTCTTCGGAACGTCCCACCTCGCTCTGCGGCATTGCCCGGCACACCCCCGCTGGTCAGAATCCCGCGTGTGTGCACCGGCTCAGTCGAACGCGCAATCACGTTGCTCCCGGCGAGCGGCTTTCGGTCATTCCGACCGGGCCGGGCCGCCAGTACTACGGGGTGCCCCACGACGGGTTAGCGGCGGCGGCGCGGTTGGCGGCCGGATCGTAGGACGGCTCGACCGGCGCCCACAGACGGACCGGCAAATCCCCGATCGAGAACAGGGCTGGCGGCGATTGGCTGACCGGTGGGGCGGTCTCGCTCGGCAGCATCGGCGCGGTCTGTTCCGTTCCACCGACCGCCGGCGGCTGCGTTTGCGCTGATGCCGCGCTTGCGACCGCCATTGCCAGCGCGACGAGAACAACTCCTCCAATAGTTTTCATGGCGAACCCCTTTCGGTTGGCTCAGACCCGCTCTCACCACTCAGCATATGGCGACGGGCATTCGCGCCCGCTACGGCGGCGGCATGCAAAGTGAGCGCACCAGGCCCGGTCAGGCGGCTTGGGAGGCTGTCCGCCGAGCTCGGTTGATTCGCGGTGCCAGTTCGCCCAGAAAGCCGCCCGGGCAGCGAGGGCAACCGGCGCCATGAGCAGCGGCTATTTTTTCGAGGACCTGCAGGTCGGTCAGACCGCCAGTCTGGCCAAGACCATCACCGAGGCAGACATCCTGCTATATTCGGCGGTTAGCCTGGACACCAATCCGGTGCATATCGACGCCGAGACGGCGAAACAGTCGATCTTCGGCGAGCGTGTTGCCCACGGCATGTTGTCCGCCGGCCTGATCAGCGCCGTCCTGGGCACGCGACTGCCCGGGCCGGGCACGCTTTACATGCGCCAGTCGCTGCGCTTCGCCGCACCCGTGAAGATCGGCGCCACCGTGAAGGCCACGGTGACCGTCACTGCCCTGAACCCGGAAAAGAAACGCGCGACGCTTTCCACCATCTGCACCGTGGGCGACGAGCTGGTGATAGAGGGGGAAGCCTATGTGCAAATTCCCTCGCGCGTCTGATGCGTATCTTCCACGACTGGCGCACGCTGCCGTCTGACGCGCACGGCGCCACAGTGGCGCTGGGCAATTTCGATGGCGTGCATTTGGGCCACGTCCATCTCATCCGCGCTGCCCACGCTGCCCGGCCGGACGCGCCACTCGCCGTGCTCACGTTTGAGCCACATCCCCGCGAACTGTTTCGGCCCGACGACCCGCCGTTTCGGCTGACGCTTTCGGCTGAGCGGGCCGACGCGCTAGCCGCGCTCGGCGTCGGCTTGTTGTACGAGCTACCGTTCAGCCACGACTTCAGCCTGATGCCGGCCGAATCCTTCGTCGCCGATGTCTTGCACAAGGGGTTGGGCGCTCGCCACCTGGTGTGTGGTCCGGATTTCGCCTTCGGCCACCGGCGCGGCGGCGATACCGGATTTCTCGCTGCCAGGGCCGAGGCGTTGGGCATGGGGCTCACTTTGGTGCCGCTCGTGAGCGATGCGCAGGGGCCGCTGTCCTCGAGCCGAATCAGGCGAGCGCTGCAGGACGGCTATCCCGAACGCGCAACCGCTGAACTTGGCCGAGCCTGGACGATCCGCGGTGAAGTGGCGCACGGCGACGCTCGCGGCCGGACGATAGGCTTTCCGACGGCCAATATCGCGCTAGGCCGGCACCTGGAGCCGGCCCGCGGCGTGTACGCCGTGACCGCGCGTCTACCGGATGGCTCGGTGCGCAAGGGTGTGGCGAATATCGGCCGACGGCCCACCGTGAATACCGGGATCGAGAGCAGACTTGAGGTCAACGTGTTCGACTTTGACGGCGACCTGTACGGCGCGGAGCTCGCCGTCGCACTGCACTCGTATATTCGGGCCGAGGTGAGGTTCCCGAGCCTGGACGCGCTGACCGCGCAGATCGCCGCGGATGCAACCGAGGCACGCCGCCTGCTCGACCCCATCATCTGACCGACCGAGTACCCTCCAGCGGGGCGGTGGCGCCGAGCGCCGGTGCTCCGGGCCGCACTGCTGCGCTTGACCCCACCACGCCGCGCCGCCACATAGTCCGCCCCATGGCATCCGTGTATAGGCAGGCACGAATTATTCGCCCGGCGGCTCGCTGAGCCCCGGGAATGCTTGTCGTGCCCTGCCACTCCAGTCGCGGCCCACGCCGCACGGACCGCCCATGAACGATGCACCGAAGCCCGCAGAGCGTGACTACCGCGAGACGGTATTCCTGCCGCAGACCCCCTTTCCCATGCGGGGCGACCTGCCGAAGAAGGAACCGCAGATTCTTGCCCGCTGGGACGCGATGGACCTATGGGGAAAGCTGCGCGTCGCGTCCAAGAGTAGGCCGATGTTCATCCTGCACGACGGCCCGCCCTACGCGAACGGCAACATCCACATCGGCACCGCACTCAACAAAATCCACAAGGATTTCATCAACCGCAGCCGGCAAATGGCCGGCTACGACGCCAACTACATCCCCGGCTGGGACTGCCACGGCCTGCCGATCGAGTGGCAGGTCGAGGAGCGCTATCGCAAGGAAGGCCGCAACAAAGACGCGGTGCCGGTGCTGGACTTTCGCGCCGAGTGCCGCGCCGCCGCGCAGCATTGGATGGGCGTCCAAGCGGCGGAGTTCCGCCGCCTCGGCGTGGAGGGCGATTTCGCCAACCGCTACGCCACGATGGATCGCGCTTCGGAAGCGGCGATCGCGCACGAAATCTGCAAGTTCCTGCTGAACGGCGCGCTGTACCGGGGGCTGCGTCCGGTCATGTGGTCTCCCGTGGAGAAGACCGCGCTGGCCGAGGCGGAAATCGAGTACCACGACCACACCAGCACGACGATCTGGGTGCGCTTTCCGGTGCTGCGCGCACCGGCGCCGGAACTGGCCGGCGCGTCAGTGGTGATCTGGACCACCACGCCGTGGACGATGCCTGGCAACCGTGCCGTCGCTGCCGGGATGGATCTCGACTACGCGCTCGTGCATGTCGACGCCGTCGAGGACAATTCGCGTGCGCGCGTTGGCGAGAAACTGCTCGTCGCGCTGGACCTTGTGCCGCAGTTCGTCAAGGACACGGGCATTGCCACGCATCACGTCGACCACGTCTTTAAAGGCGCCGCGCTGGACGGTGTCGTCTGCGCCCATCCGCTGCGCGGGCGCGGCTACGATCAGGACACGCCGCTGTTGTTTGGCGATTTCGTCACCACCGAGGCCGGCACTGGCTTCGTGCATATCGCGCCTGGCCATGGGGAGGAGGACTTCGACCTCGGCCGCACGCATGCACTCGACATCCCCGAGACCGTCGGCCCCGACGGCACGTTCAATCCGTGGGTGCCGCTGTTTGCCGGCGTGCATGTCTACAAGGCCGCTGATCCGGTCTGCGCCGCGCTCGACGAAGCGGGCGGCCTGCTCGCGCGCGGCAAGCTGGTGCACTCTTATCCGCATTCGTGGCGATCGAAGGCGCCGCTGATCTTCCGAGCCACGCCGCAATGGTTCATCCGCCTGGACGGCCCAGAGCAGATTCGCGAGAGAGCGCTGCGTGCGATCGATGCGACGATGTTCGTGCCGGACCAGGGGCGTAACCGAATCGGCTCGATGGTCGCCAACCGACCCGACTGGTGTATCAGCCGCCAGCGCGCCTGGGGCGTGCCAATCACGGTATTCGTCGACAAGCGCAGCGGTGAGCCGCTGCGCGATGAAGCGGTGGTGCAGCGTATCGTCGATGCGTTCATCGAGGAGGGCGCTGACGCCTGGTATTCGTCGCCAGCGTCCCGATTCCTGGGCAATGACCGGAACGCCGACGACTACGAGCAAGTGATGGACATTGTGGACGTCTGGTTCGAGTCCGGGTCGACCCATGCGTTTGTGCTGGAGGGGCGAGGTCTGCCCTGGCCCGCCGATGTCTACCTCGAAGGATCGGACCAGCATCGTGGCTGGTTCCAGTCTTCGCTGCTGGAAGCGGTCGGCACGCGCGGCATCGCGCCGTTCAAAGCGGTGGTGACCGACGGCTTCGTTATGGACGAACAGGGCCGCAAGATGTCGAAATCGCTCGGCAACGTGACGGCGCCGCAGGAGGTGGCCGACAAATACGGCGTCGATATACTGCGGCTCTGGGTCATGATGTCCGACATCAGCGAGGACCTGCGGATCGGTCCGGAAATCCTCAAGCAGGTCGCAGAACTTTACCGTCGATTGCGCAACACACTGCGCTGGGTGCTGGGCAGCCTAACGGGTTTCGACGAAGCCGAACGTGTGGCTCTGGCCGAGATGCCGGAACTGGAACGCTGGGTGCTGCACCGGCTGAGCGAGCTCGACGCGCGCATCCGCGCCTCGGTGCAAAGCTACGACTGGACCGGTGTCTATCCCGAGCTGCACAATTTCTGCGCCAGCGACCTGTCCGCGTTTTATTTCGATGTCCGGAAAGACGCGGTGTACTGCGACCGGCCCGACAGCCTCCGGCGCCGCGCCGCGCGCACGGTGCTGGATCATCTGCATCGGTGCCTGACCACATGGCTCGCGCCGGTGCTGTGCTTCACGGCGGAAGAAGCCTGGGGCGCCCGCTTTCGCGATGCTGACAGCGTGCATTTGCAGCTCTTCCCCCAGTTGCCGCCCGAGTGGCGCGACGACACACTGGCGGCGAAGTGGCAGAAGATCCGTACCATTCGCCGCCGCATCACCGTGCCAATCGAGGAGGCACGCCGCGCCAACACGCTCGGCGCCGCGTTGCAGGCGGCGGTGACGCTGCCGCTGGCGCCGGACGAAGCAGAGTTGCTGTCAGCTGACGAGTGGGCGGAGATCGCGCTGGTCTCTGCGGTGCATCCGGTCGGCGGCAGCCCCGACGACCTCGCGACCGTTTCGCCGGCACCCGGTGCGAAATGCGTACGGTGCTGGAGGGTGCTGCCGGAGGTGGGCCAGCAGCCGGGACACCCGGCACTTTGCGCCCGCTGCGCCGACGCGGTCGAATCGGGGCTGACGTGCGGCTGATCCGAAACCGCTCCCGTTGCGCGGGAGAGGTCGAGGCGCGAAGCACCGAGGGTGAGGGACGTGCGGTCCGTCCCTCACCCCGCGCCGTGTGCCGACCTCTCCCGCGCGATGGGAGAGCGTTATGTTGAGCCGTCTCGGCATCGTCACCGGCCTCATCGTACTCGCCGCCGACCAGGCCAGTAAGTGGTGGATTCTGCAGCGGATCGACCTTCCCAGAACGCAACAGGTCGCCCTGCTGCCGGTTCTGAACCTGACCATGGTGTGGAACCGCGGCGTCACGTTCGGCTTGCTCAACAGCTCCAGTCCTTGGAACGCGCTGATCCTCTCGGCGCTGGCGTTGGCCGTGGTCATTGCCCTCGGTTTCTGGCTGCATCGCGCCGAGTCGCGTCTGACCGCGATCGCGCTTGGGGCCATCGGTGGCGGCGCCGTCGGCAACATCACTGACCGCCTCCGATTCGGGGCCGTGGTCGACTTCATCGACGCCCATATCGGCGTCTGGCATTGGTACGTCTTCAACGTCGCCGACGCGGCCATCGTCTGCGGTGTGGCGGCGCTGATCCTGGAAGGGCTGCTGCGCCGCGGCCGCTCGTGAGTCAGTAGAAACTTGCGAAACGCCTCGCCGCTGGCTAGGAATTAGTGCATGGGGAACCCACGCTTGCACGGCCGCGCACCGGCTGCCTGTTTGTTGACCGTCGCCACACTGGCCCTCGCCGGTTGCGGCGACAGTGGCCTGTCCCGGACCTTCGGCCTCGTGCGTGACGCACCCAACGAGTTCACGGTCACAACCCAGGCGCCGCTGTCGATGCCGCCTGACTTCACGCTGCGTCCACCGGAGCCTGGCGCGCCCCGCCCGATGGAGCAATCGGAGGCGCTCCAGGCCGAAGAGGCACTCGCACCGCAAACGGCTCTCGCCATTCCGCAATCCGGCCTAAGCGCCGGTCAGCAGGCGCTGGTACAGCAAGCCGGCCCGCCGGTGACGGCCGGGATCCGTCAGCAGGTGAACCAGGAGGCCCACGCGGCCGCAGCGGCGAACAACACCTTTATGGACAAACTGCTGTTCTGGCGCCGTCCGCAGCCCGCCGGCATCGTCGTCGACCCGCAAAAGGAAGCCCAGCGCCTGCGTCAGGATGCCGCCCTGGGCGAGAGTCCCCAGATCGGCGACACACCGATTATCCAGCCGCGCCGCCAGGGCTGGTTCGAAAGCTTGTTCTAATCCCGCCGCAAGAAACCTCTCCCGCTTCTCGCCGGAGAGGTCGAGCCGCCAACGGCACAGACGATGACGGGCCAATCGCGCCCGCTGTCTTCGCCTTGCACACTTCCGCACGGCATGGACAATCCTCGGGCCACACCCGTCGAGCCCGGTTTGCACTTCTCTTTCGCCACGCTGCTGCGCCGCGCTTTCTCGGCCGATTCCTGGCCGGAGCAATGGCGCTCGCCTGAGCCGAGGCCAGCCTATGATGTCGTGGTTATCGGCGCCGGCGGGCATGGATTAGCCACCGCGTTCCACCTGGCGAAGGACCACGGCATCCGCAACGTCGCCGTGGTGGACAAGGGCTGGCTCGGTGGCGGCAACACTGGTCGCAATACCACCATCATCCGCTCCAACTACCTGCAGGAAGAAAGCGAAGCGCTCTACGAACACGCGCTGACATTGTGGAAGTCCCTGTCACAGACGCTGAACTATAACGTGATGTACTCACCGCGCGGCGTGCTGATGCTGGCGCACACAGAACATGACGTGCGCGTGTTCCGCCGTCACGTGCACGCCAACCATCTGGCCGGCATCGATAATGAGTGGCTGACACCGCCGCAGGCGAAGAGTTTCTGCCCGCCGCTGAACATTTCGCCAGAATTGCGTTACCCGGTCCTCGGCGCCGCTCTGCAACGCCAAGGTGGCGTGGCACGCCACGATGCCGTGGCCTGGGGCTATGCCCGCGCGGCAAGCGCTCTTGGCGTCGATCTCGTGCAGAACTGTGAGGTCACCGCGCTGCGTCGAGGTCCGTCCGGCGCCATGACGGCGGTAGAAACGACCCGCGGCACCATCGCTGCATCCAGAGTCGCAGTGGTTGCAGCCGGCCACACCAGCGTGCTGATGGCGATGGCAGGATTGCGGTTTCCTTTGGAAAGCTATCCATTGCAGGCGCTGGTCTCCGAGCCGGTGAAGCCTGCGCTGCCTTGCGTGGTGATGTCAAACACCGTTCACGCTTATATTTCCCAGTCCGACAAGGGAGAACTTGTCATCGGTGCGGGCACCGACGCCTACACTTCGTACAGCCAGGCCGGAGGCCTGCACATTCCCATCCACACATTGCAAGCAATCTGCGAATTGTTCCCCTCGTTTCGCCGCCTGCGCATGCTGCGCAACTGGGCGGGCATTGTCGATGTGACCCCGGACCGTTCGCCCATCATCGGCCTGACTCCGGTGCCAGGATTGTTCGTCAACTGCGGCTGGGGCACGGGCGGATTCAAGGCGACACCAGGCTCCGGTCATGTCTTCGCTGCCACCATCGCACGCGGCGAGCCGCACCCGATCGCTGCAGCGTTCTCGCTCGACCGTTTCCGCACCGGCCGCATGATCGACGAGGCCACCGCCGCAGCCGTGGCGCATTAAATGCTACTGATCCCCTGCCCTTTCTGCGGTCCACGGTCCGAGAACGAATTCCATTACGGCGGCGAGGCGCACATCGCCCGCCCGCGCGAACCGTCGACGCTGGACGACGATGCATGGACGGCATTTATTTACCAACGCGACAACCCGAAAGGCGTGCAGGCCGAGCGCTGGTGTCATATCCACGGCTGCGGGCGGTTCTTCAACTGTCTGCGCGATACCCTCAGCGACAAAATTGTCGCGACCTATCATGTCCGGGCGCCGAGGCCTCAGCTGCCGTAATGCAAGCGTTCCGCACCCCGACCGGCGGACGCATCCGCCGCGACCTCACGCTGTCGTTCACCTTCGATGGCCGGCCATACACAGGTTGTAAGGGCGACACTCTCGCCTCTGCCTTACTGGCCAACGGTGTGCACCTCGTCGGCCGCTCGTTCAAATACCATAGGCCACGCGGGATTTTGTCTGCTGGTGTCGAGGAACCCAATGCGCTGGTGACGATCGATCGCGGTGCGAGACGCGTCAGCCCGAACCTGCGCGCGACACAGATCGAACTGTACGCTGGCCTGCAGGCGTGCAGCCAGAATTGCTGGCCATCACTGAGGCACGATTTCGGCGCGATCGCCGACCGCTTCTCGCCGCTGCTGTCGACTGGATTCTACTACAAAACGTTTATGTGGCCGCGAGCGCTATGGCAGCGCCTTTACGAACCGATGATCCGCGCCGCGGCCGGGTTAGGACGGGCACCTTCTGCACCGGATCCGGATCGCTATCTGCATCACTATGGGCATTGCGACGTCCTGGTGGTAGGCGCCGGCCCGGCGGGACTGGCAGCCGCGCTGGCAGCGTCGGCTGCGGGCGCACGCGTAATCCTGTGCGACGAGCAATCCGAACCAGGCGGATCCCTGCTCGCCGAACCGGACGCGATCATCGAAGGCAAGCCGGCAGACGCCTGGCTAGCCGATACCCTGGCAACGCTGCGTGCCGCCGCCAACGTCAAGCTGCTAGCGCGCACCACGGCGTTCGGCTGGTTCCCAGACAATTTTCTCGGTCTCGCTGAACGGATCACCGATCACCTGACGATGCCGGATCCGCGTCTGCCACGGGAACGCCTATGGCAGGTCCGCGCGCGAGAGGTGGTCATCGCCGCCGGCGCGATCGAACGGCCAATGGTGTTTCCGCACAACGACCGGCCCGGCATCATGCTCGCTGACGCCGCACGGGCCTATCTGCAGCGTTATGGCGTGCGAGTGGGTTCGCGCGCAGTGGTCGTCACGACGGATGACAGCGCGTATCGCACCGCATTGGCACTGCATCACGCTGGCGTCGCGATCGCCGCGATCGCCGACCGGCGCGGCGAAGCGAACGGCCCCTATCCCACCGCGGCGCGCTCCGCCGGAATTGCAGTGCACACTGGCGCCAGCGTCGTCGAAACCACCGGACGCCTGCGCGTGAACGACGTGCAACTGAGCACCCATCTCGCTGGCATTCCATGCGATGCGCTCTTGATGTGCGGCGGATGGACACCCTCCGTGCATCTGCACTCGCAATCACGCGGCAGCCTGCGTTTCGAGGCCGCGATCGGTGCCTTTGTCCCCGACACCATGTCGGCGCGCGCGCATTCCGCCGGTGGATGTGCGGGAGAATTCGATCTGTCGGCATGCCTCGATGCCGGCTACGCCGCCGGAGAGGCCGCCGCACGCGGCCACACATCGACCCGCCATTATGAGATTTCGGGGCCACTGCACTGCTCCCCCGGGGCCCTGCAGGCCGATGGTGAACCGCACGATAAGGCGTTCGTCGATCTGCAGAATGACGTTACGACGAAGGACCTGCGCATCGCCACGAGAGAGGGCTTCCGCTCAATCGAGCATGTGAAGCGCTACACCACCGCCGGTATGGCCACGGACCAGGGCAAGACGTCCAACCTCAATGCACTCGCCAGCGTGGCCGGCTTCGTGAACCAACCTATGCCTGCTGTCGGACACACGACGTTTCGCATGCCCTACTCGCCGGTCACATTCGGCACATTGGCGGGCGCCGCTCGCGGCGCGTTGTTCGAGCCTGTCCGTTGCGCTCCGCTGCACGATTGGGCCGTGGCGCAGGGTGCGATATTCGAAGACGTCGGCATGTGGAAACGCGCCCGCTGCTTTCCGCGTCCTGGCGAGGACATGCATGCAGCGGTGGCACGCGAATGCCGCGCGGTCCGCGAGTCCGTCGGACTGCTGGATGCCAGCACGCTGGGCAAGATCGAAGTGGTGGGGCCGGATGCAGCGATGTTCCTCAGCAGGCTATATGTGGGCGACGCGAGCACACTGCCGCCTGGACGCTGCCGCTATGCGATGATGCTGCGTGAGACCGGTTTCATTCTGGACGACGGCATTGTCGCACGCCTGGCGCAGGATCGCTTCCACATCACCACCACCACCGGCGGTGCATCTTCAGTGCTGCATCACATGGAAGACTATTTGCAAACTGAGTTCCCTGAATTGCGCGTGTGGCTGACGTCTATCACAGAGCATTGGGCAGTCATCGCGGTGCAAGGTCCGCGCTCGGACGACATTTTGGCGCCGCTGGTGGAAGGCGTCGATCTATCGGCAATGCCGCACATGAGCGTATGCCACTGCGTGGTCCGCAATGTCCCCGCACGCATGTTCCGGGTCAGCTTCGCCGGCGAGCAGGGCTACGAAATCAATATACCGTCCGGTCACGCATCCGAAATCTGGCACTCCCTGCTTGAGGCTGGAGCGCGCTTTGGTGTCACACCCTATGGTACCGAGGCGATGCATGTGCTGCGCGCCGAGTGCGGCTTCATCATCGTCGGTCAGGAGACAGACGGCACAGTGACGCCGGACGATGTCGGGCTGGGATGGATGATCGGAAAGGGGAAGCGCGATTTCGTCGGCAAGCGGTCCTTGCAGCTTGCCGAGATGCAACGGTCCGACCGGCGGCAACTGGTCGGCCTTCGCACCGTCGATCCGCGCGTCGTGCTTGAGGAGGGCGCACAGCTCGTGGCGCATCCCGAGAAGCCGTCGCTGGGTCACGTCACTTCGGCCTATTGGAGCGAACCGCAACAGCGATCGATCGCTCTTGCGCTATTGTCGAACGGGCGGGCACGGATCGGCAGCGTGCTGCAGGCCATATCAACGAGCAGAACGATTGATGTGGAGGTCGTGGACCCTTCGGTCCGTACGGCAAGACCAGATAGCGTTGCGAGTCTGGCTGCCCCGCACGTGTATCACCCGGTTATGCAGGCTGATTACGCCGCCGCAGCGCCGTGCCCGGAGGCGACACTGACCCTGCCGCCCGCTGAGATGCGGCTTTCTGTGCGCGCGGACACCGCGGCAGCGGCAACCTTGGGCCGAGTGCTGGGCGTGTTGCTGGGCAGCGTGCCCGGGCGCGCCGTCAGGTCGCGGGATCGTGCCGCGCTCTGGCTCGGGCCGGATGAATGGCTTGTGCTGGCGCCTTCGGAGTCTGGTCTGGCACAACGCGCAGCTGCATCACTGGACGATGTGGCCGCCAGCGTCGTTGACGTCTCGCACGGCTATGCTGCAATCGAAGTGGCTGGCACACGCGCAGCTTGGTGCATCAACGCGTTTAACGCCTTGGATCTCGACACTCAGATGTTTCCGGTCGATAGCTGCACACGCACGCTATTCGGCAAGGCCCAGATTGTGCTGTGGCGCACCGCCGCACATGTATTCCGGATCGAGGTCGCGCGCTCGTTCGCGCCTTACGTATCGGCGTGCCTCAAAGAGGCGCGGCGGGAATTCCTGTGCTAGTACTCGGACCCGGACATGCGCTTCAGGCAGCGTGCGCAGCTTAGCAGGAGAGAGATGGTCGATGCGGTCCAGACGACAGACGCTCGGTCGCCGCAGCTTGGGCTGCTTTTGCCAGAGTCGGACCATCCGTCCGCTCACGCCGAGTTGGATCGCGATCTGCTAGCTCCGTCCGCCTTCTGTCGATGGCAGGATCACCCGTGCCCCCTCGATGTGCTTGCGCCGGCGGTTGCGGTCAGAGACGATCGCCTCCAGACGCTCGCAGTGTGCCGGGCGAAGCATGACGTAGACTGTCTTGGCCATATCCAGAGGGATGCACGGTCCGGTGCAGCTGTGAACCGGCCGCATGCGTCGGAGCAGTAGCCTTTATGCGGAAGCGGTGACGGGAGGAAAGTATGTTCGAATTCAAAGGCAAGGTCGCGTTGATCACCGGCGGAGGAAACGGCATCGGCCGCGCGACGGCGCTCGGCTTCGCCAGCCGCGGAGCCAAGGTGATGGTGGTGGATCGCGACGCGGCGGCTGGCGACGCCACCGCCGGTATCATCCGCCAGCAGGGCGGCGACGCGCATTTCACGCCCGCTGATGTGACGAAGTCGGCGGACGTACAGGCCTATGTGCAGGCAACGCTCGATGCGTTCGGTTCGATCGACTGCTTCCACAACAATGCGGGCATCGAGGGCACCGTCGCGCCAACGGCTGAGTACGACGAAGAGATGTTCGACCGCGTGATGGCAGTCAATGTGAGAGGCGTGTTTCTCGGCCTGCGCCACGTGCTGCCGGTGATGCTGAAGCAGCGCAGTGGCGCGGTGGTTAACACCGCATCTGTCGCGGGCCTTGTCGCGTCGCCCGGAATGCCAGCCTACGTCGCATCGAAGCACGCGGTTATCGGGTTGACCAAGACAGCCGCCGGCGAAGTGGCACGGTCGGGGGTGCGGGTGAATGCCGTGTGCCCCGGGCCGATCGACACGCGCATGATCCACTCGCTGGAGTCGATGCTGAACCCGACCGATCCGGCCAGCGTCGGCACGCGCTATCAGTCAAACATCCCGATTGGCCGTTATGGCAGCGCGGAAGAAATCGCCAACCTGGTGCAATTCCTGTGCTCCGAGCTCGCCAGCAATATCACAGGCGCGCACTATGTCGCGGATGGTGGACGCACAGCAACCGGCGGGGCGGTGACCAATAACATGATGGTGCGATAGGTCCGCCACCGCGACGCAGTTCGGTCGGCTGCGCATTCCGGTCATGGACGCGGCCCGATTACGCAGTTGGCAGATTGGATCACACGGGCTGAAGGTCGAATTCGAAGGCCCCGATCGGCGCACGCTCGCGCGACGTGGGCGATGGCTGTACCATTTTCCTATAGCAGGTATCGCACCAGGTGAGATGGGTGCGATCTTCCCCGCGATCGGGCCGTCGGCGCCCGCCGATCGGCACCCAAACCGCATCGCACTCGCGTCGAGCCCCGTCAGGATGAGCGACATCCTCCGGTGCACCACTGCCTCTCCGAGGAACACCCCCTGACCCGAGCCCTGACAGAACCGCTTGTTGGACCGCCGGCCTGTGGGCGTCACGCGTCGAGATCCAGCACAACCCCTTCCTTCGCACCGTGACCGCTGCGGGTGTCGTAGTCGTCTTGCTTCTTCTGGCACGCGTCCTGCTGGTCGCTGATGATCTTGTTGAGGCTGCTCGCGTCCAGTGCTTTGGCCTTCTCGATCTTGTCGGTCAGATCGTTCGCGCAATCGACCTGAATGGCGTGATGCCTGCGCTCATGCGCCGCGAGCGCGTTCACCATATCATCCCACGACGCCTTCTGCTCTTTTGTGGCCGAACGGTAACCGCTCCATTCCGGCAGTTGGATGACCGGGTTGAGCACCATCGTCACCGAGATCACGTTGCCGTCTCGGTCTGTCCGCGCGCTGCTCTTGAAGTTCTGGGTTGCGTCGTAAAGGCCCCACTCGTCGCGCGAGTCGAGGTTCTTCTTGGCTTCTGCCAGGGTCTTGCCGCGGACGTTGAATTTCGCAACCTTTGGATTGTTGACTTTGATGTCGACCTTGACGTCCGCCATGATCAAGTTCCCTGAGGGTCGAAAGCTTCGGGCATCTCCCGTATTCCCCGCTCTATCCGAGTGGACGGCGGGACGTTGGCAACGCACGCAAGACCGGGTAGCCCGGACCTATCTGAATTGTGCTCGCTCGCTTAACGCGGCGAGACGCTGCTCGATTTCCGCGATCAACGCGGCGCGCTCGCGGCGTTTGTCGTCGTAAGCGACCGCGGCCGCATAAACGTCGGCACTGCAATGCGGGCAGGCTATTTCGTCCGGCTTGATATACCCATTGCACGATCGGCACAAACGCAATCTCGGCGGGATTTGGCCCTCGCGCGGAGACGGGGTCGAGCGACGGTCTGTCCGAGGCCGCGGCTGCGACGCGCTGGTCGAAACGACCGCGCCATCGGCCACGCGTTCGGCGATGATCTCGAATTCGCCAGTGGCGAAGGATGCCTTGGCGGCGCCGCGGATTTTTCGGACGCGCTCGCGCAGGCCCATCTTGTCCAGTTCGAGAGCGCGATAGTGACAGTACGGGTTGTTCCCTGGCACGCCGAGAAGGGAATGCGAGGTCCAGGTGCAGCCCGCCCGACAGATGTCAGCGTAATAACAGGTCCGGCAGAAGCCCCACAGATCCTCGACCGAGCGCAGCCGACCGAAGTGGATTTCCGGGCTGTGGTGCCAAATGTCCTCCAGTGTCAGGTCACGAACGTTGCCGCCGGCGAAGCCGACGGTCGCGAGCGACGGACATCCCTTCACTGTGCCGTCGGCCTCCAGGGCAATGACGTTCTGACCGGCGCTGCAGCCTGTCCAGTGCACCAGCTCGTCGCCGAAACCGCGCCATAGGTGCTCGTAGGGGCCGAAATACCCGATGTTGTTACCGACGACCATCAACAGCCCGCGTGCCACGCCCTCGCGATAGAGCCTGGCGAGCAACGGCATAAGTTCCAGCAACCGGTACGGTTGCAATAGCAAGCCGTCGTTGTCCACGGCGTTGCCCATCGCGACGGTGAGTTGAATTTGCCATTGTTTGGCGCCGATCTCGATTATGGTCTCCATCAATTCGGGCAGGTCGTCCATCGTCTCGGCGCCAATCTGGGTATTGACGCTGATTGCCAGCCCAAGGTCCCGGGCACGGCGCAACGTGTCGAGCGCCTTTTGGAACGACCCGGGCACGTTGCGCAGGCGATCGTGCAGCGGCGCCATGCCGTCGAGCGAGACCCCGATGCCATTGAGGCCGGCGTCGGCCGCACTCCGCATGCGCTCGGGCGTCAGGTTCCGCGCGCCGGTCTGGATCGCACAATACATACCGTGCGAGCGAACCGCCCGCACTATGTCCGTCCAGTCCTTGCGCAGATAGGCTTCGCCGCCGATGAGCGACACCTCCCGCGTGCCCAGCGCGGCGAGCGAATGCACCACGTCGAGGCATTCCTCGCTGGTCAATTCCGAGGCGCGCCGGTGTCCGGCCCGCGAGCCGCAATGCAGACACTTGAGGTCGCAAGCGAGTGTTATTTCCCACACGACAAGGACCGGCACGAAGCGCCTGAAATCCTCCTCGCCGAGGTACCGTACGGGTATGTTCAGGTCGGGGCTGGACATCGTCGCTCCGTCGGTTGAATCGCCATCCGGTCGCTCGCAGATGCGGGCGAGCCGATCGACGTCGAACGATGCCCCGCCGTCGTCCCGGTGAAACCAGGGAACAGCGGGGGCGTGCTTCGCTTAAGCAGCCGCCGCGACACTCTTCTCGCTAACTAAAGGCGAACGACGTACGTCGCGGGCCGGCTCGGTGCCGATGCTTACTTAACCGCTCCCAGATTGCAGTTTCGCGATCTCCGCCTTGAGAGCCGTGACCGCTCCGCCGAGATCCCCCTGTTGGGCCAGCAGACTGTCGGCCTGGGCACTTAAGGCCTGCAACTGGGCGAGATCGCCGGTCGCGATTGCATTATGGATCGTTGCGGCGTAGAGCGGAACAATGTGCGGTTGGGTGTCCGTGACGGTGCCTTGCAAGCCCACGCATTTCCAACTCGTCGATTGGCGCGGGAAACTGTCCGGTCCGCTGAAGGTTTCTGTGACGCCGACCGTTGTCACCGAGGCGGTTTGGCCCGCCGAGAGTTCCACGGTGGGAAGAAACACACCGAAGCGGCTGCCCCCAGTGTCGATCGTCAGCACCAAGGGTACGGATACCAGCGTGCCGAGGCCGGTACTATCGGTCGTGACTTCGGCAGATGTAAACGTCTTTGTGACGCTGCCCTCAGCGTAGATGAACGAACCCCCGACGGTATACTGAACTTGGATTCCTCGGGTTGCGGGAGTACTGAGATTGTAGATGATCGCCATTCCTCTCCTCCTCTTAATTCACGGGTTATTTTCGACGTGGGCAGTGCAGGTCCCACGACTTCGTTTTGATGGCGGTATCACGAAGCGGGCGACGAGCGCTGTGACGCAGCTCACAGCATTGTGGCCCCCAGCTCAAAGTTATGGCCTTCTATTATTGATATCGAATTTTCCGAGCGTGCTCGGCGGGCTCGGCTTCAATGGTTGCCGCGGTCCGACTCAGCACCTCGGGTTGCCGAGCCAAGATCACTGCGCGGGACGGAAGCTGCGCATTCACATCTAGAACCACGATCAGCAACATCTTGAAGGCCGGGTCGGTTGACGGATGCGCCATGCGACCAATGTTTGGAACACCGTGATCGATCAGAAGCACAATGTCCTGCGCTCTTCCGCGACTTGGTCGTGCGTCAGTCGGTTCTCAGCCGGGCCGCTTCAGGTTGGCGGCAAATGTTGCGACCGTGTCGTCCCGTTCGGGCTTATCCGTACGGGATCCGCCGGTGGCACGTCTGGCCATCGCACTGGGTCAGAACCTCGGTGAGCATCGGGCGTGTGTTCTCCGTACACAGCCGGCCGTGACCTAATAGATACGATAACAAAATAAATAGGTCGGTCTTTACCCGGAGCCGGTCGGTCACCGGACGTGGGCGAGGCTGAGCAGCTTGTGCAGCCGATCGGCGAACCAACTTGCGACGCGGTTGAGTGGTACGGCGTCGCATATCTCGGGCGACGCTACCGAGTTGTAGGCGTCCAGGCGCCGCGCGAGCTCGCGTCCCAGTTCCTGCGCGACCGTCGCACGGGCTTCCAAGATAGGCGCCAGATCATCCTTTGTCAGTTCATAGACGGTGGTGGGTACCAGCGCGGTGACCCTGGCCGAGGTCGCGGCGCCAGTCAGCAAGCCGATCTCGCCGAAATGATCGCCCGGACCGAGGCGCATCGATTCGATCTCGCTGCCTGCCACAACATGGGTCAACGACAGCACCCCAGTTCCCATAATAAACAGCGATTGCAGCACCACTCCGGGCTCGAGCAGAATCTCGCCTTTATCAATGGTCTTTTGCTTCATTTTCGCGGCGAGCGACTGCCGTTCATCCGGTGTGAGAGCGGCGAAAATCTCCACCAGCTCAAGTGCCCTTTGCGGGCAGCTCGCAGCATTCAGCGAAGTGTCGGTCGGAGGCGTCAGATAGCGCGACTGATGGACCGACACCAAATCAAGACCGGCAGCGGTCACGTGCCGGTAAATCAAGTCGAGTAGCTCGTTTTGCGCCTTCATCGCGTGGGCTAGATCTTCAGAGAAAAAACCGATTTCGAATTCAGTGCCCGTGCCGGTAATCGACTTGACCGTGATCCAGGGGGCAGGCCGTGTCAGGACGAGCCGGCAGTTCAGGAGCGCCTGATTGATGATCTTGATGCCGGCTCCCGGTGTCGCCTTGCGGTCGATCTGGACCGTCACGGTCATGCCGTGAATGCCAGATGGCGAACTGGCGTTGACGATTTTCGCCTTGGCGATCGCGCTGTTCGGCACGATCGCCATATCGCGCTTACCGGTTAACACATGCGTTGCACGCCAATTCATCTCAATGACCCGGCCCTCGGTGCCGCCGTCAACGCTGATCCAGTCGCCGGGTCGATAGGGCCCGCTGAGATTGAGGACAATGCCGGAAAAAACGTCACTCAATGTGCTTTGCAGGGCCAGTCCGAGGATGATGGCTATAACACCGGACGTTGCCAGCAATCCCTGGATGGGGAGATTGAAAACGTAAGCAATGATGGCAAAGACCGCAGAGAGATAAATCAAGCCGGCGAGAAGATCCTGGATCAGCTTACCTTCGCGTGGCCGTTGCTCGGCGATGATGAAGGCCCGCATGACGCCGACCAGGAACCAGGCGGCCCACAACCACCAGGCGATCGCCAGCGCGCGGCGGACACAGTCCTCGAAAGTGACACCGGTGGACCTGAGAGGCTCATATGGAACGACATTTTCTTTCAGCAGGGCGACCGTCAGAGCGAGCAGAAAAATCACCCGCGCCACCGCTCGGCCGAACGGACGTTGGCGAAAAAAAAGATGTGTCACCAGCGCGCCCAGCGCCAGAACAACAAGGGTGATCACCAGCGGATCCGTGGCGGCCGCCATTGTCACAGCCGGCAGATTGGTCATCTGGCCGTTGCTCCATGCGCGTGACGTCTCAAGCGGTTCTGCCGCGGACCGGCGTGAGCGTAAAGGTGCGTCCTGCTAATTGTGGTCGGTTCATCCGGCGTTCCACGGATACCCGCCGTTGAAGCCCGTGCCGTCAATCGACTGTCCCATCCCAATCCTCCCCCCCGGCCACCAATGGCCGGAGGGACATCGACCTACAGATAGCAGAGAAACTGAGAGGCCGCGCCTCCGCGCAATGTGACGCCGAACGTCGTCGGTGAATGGCTCCTTTATTGGCAGAGTAATTTGATGCGTTGGCGTTGGTCGGGAGCAGTCTTTTATCTGGCCTGTTGATGCAGCCGGCTTCGGACTGGTGGCCCCGATGGGGGCCGCGAACAGGGTTCCGTTCTGCTTATCCGGCTTTGAGGCCTTGGACATTCGGTGGGTTGTCCCTGTTCCCGCTCTGCTTTCGAAAAAGTGGCTCAGGTTCGTGACTGACCGGATTGGGTCGAGACCGGACCGGCGGCTGAGCGTGAAAGACGGACAGCCACGTCTGTGAGCGCTATCGGTGCGGGCCGTCATGGCTGAGCAACTGCATCAAGGCGGGTGATGGACCTTATGCCGTCCCGTTCATAGACGATTTGGAAGGCATTGCCCGGCAGCTTTTGCAGTAGCAGCGACACTCCGGGCCACGGTTCCATATAAAAAGCATCTGCGCGAGCTGTGATCCTTCCTTCGCCGAAGCCACGTGAGTCGCGGTCTTTCCAGCAGTAAACAGCGTGCTCACCATCCAAAGCGACCATTGCATCAGGCCCGTCTTCGCCGAAGCGTCCACACCAGCGAGGAGCATCGTTGCGGAAAGTCCTGGGCAGTACGAAGTCCAGTTGGGTCCATTGCTCTGGCGCATCCCTCGGTTCAGAGGGGGAGGAAGCAAAACCAGCAGCGACTGCCTCCGCGTAGTCCGGCCGTATCTGTTGCGCATTGGCCGGGTCAAACACATTGTGGCCCTCGATGCCCGGCACGCCGGGATAGTCGCGCCAGCGCTGGAGCGGGCGAAACCGGCTGCTCCAATCGAAGATCGCGCGCGCACCTGCCGGCGGCACGAGGGTGTCCGTCCTCATGTGCTGGAACAGCACAGGCGCGGTGATCGCGGCGGTCGCGTTCGCGATCGGGCGGACGCTTGCCTCGACGGAGCCGTAAGCGGCACCCGTCGCCTGCGCGATGATCGCCCCGTAGGGCCGCTTCGCCGCGGCGAGCAGGGAGACGACGGCACCGTGACTGGCCCCGGCGATAACGCAGCGGGGGCGATCCACGTCCGGCCGGCGAGACGCCCAGTCAGCGGCGGCGTTGGCGTCGGAAGCGCGGCCCAACAGCATGTCGAAGGTGGTGTCGATCCCTCCGCGCACGGCGTCTAGGGGACTCGGACCGTCCGAGCCGCCGTAACCCCGGCCCTTGGGGAACAGGGTCAGGGCGCCACTTGAGGCGACGCGCGCCCAGGCCGGGTTTTCTGGGTCAATCTCATAGCGGGACGAGACATCGATCAACGTCCTGTCCGGCCCGACCACAATACCGGAACCGTGGTTGCTGACCAGAAGCGGGAAGGGGCCGGGCCCAGCCGGACGAATGATCCACGCTACCAGATCTAGCCCATCATGACGGTAAGAGTGGCGTTCGAACACCGCGCCGTTACGCTCAAGAACGAGGGGAGAAGCGCTCACTTGCTGCTGGCCCGCTGTTTTTTGCCGATTGTCCTGGCTTCGCGACTAAACGTCTTCTCCGCCTCATGGCGCTCTTTCCCGAGGCCCGAAGGTGACGCTCTACTGCCGGCGAATCGGCGCGCCTCCCCGGCGGCCAGCGACGCGCTCGAAGCGCGAACAGACTATAGTGCATTGTCTTTATTCGATGACACTTCCCATTGTCGGCGCTGCGCCAGCACGAGCGTCCTTGTAGATCTTGCCGTCCTTCATGATGACGACGAGGTTCTTGTCAGGTTCGGCGAGCAAATTGAGGTCCTGGAGCGGATCGCCCGCTACCACCAGCAGGTCG
>JASHVB010000041.1 GCA_030039695.1 Acetobacteraceae bacterium | reverse complement strand
GCAGATTGAGCAGCCGGAGCCACACCGCGGCCTGGATGCGGTTGTTCGCTCGTACCTCAAGCCGCAGGGAGGCGAGAGACTGAACGACGAAACTCGCGGCCATACCGGTCGCCAGTAGCACGAGCATGCCGGCAATCACACCAACCTGATCGTGCTCGGCATCGGGGATAACGGAGCTCAGCAGGCAGCCGAGTGCTATGGGCGTGACAATCGAGAAGCACCCACCCAGCAGCAGGGTGGTGACGATGGCGACGACGTCGCGCCGTCCGCCATGCAGGCCGAAGCGCAGGATGCCGCCGGTGCGCAGCGGTCCTTCGGGGAACGGCAGATAAAAGGAATAGGCGGTGCGTCCGATCGATGTTCCTATCGCCCGATCGACGACCTGAACGCGACCGCCGTACTGCACCCGATAATGCCTGCCGTCGTGGATCAGCGAGCACGGACGGCCGTACGCGCCGACCGTGCCCAATAGCGGCCCAAGGTCCTCCTCCCACCAGTGCTGGCCGAGTTCGATGGCGCGAAACTGCAGGCGATTGTCCTGCGCGACACCTTCGACCGCATCGAGCAAGTTCTCTGATGTCTTCGTGTGTCGTACGATCTCGGCCAATCCAAGCGCCTTCAGTACGCGCTCGATGACGTCGACGATTGTCTCCTCCTGCGCCACCAGCCCGGCGCTGGGGGCAACGCCGATCAAATCGATCACGCTGGCGAGACCGGTGGCAAAGTCGTGGGCAATGTGACTTTGCGCGGCGGAGCGGGCGGCGTTGTGCTCGACGATGTCCGATGCACGGATCTGAATTGCCGCCCGCAATGCCGCGGCAGCGAAAGCCGATGCCTCCGCCGGGCAGGGTTGCGGTGCTCCGGGCGGATGCCATCGGGCCAGCGCGTCGAACCAGCCCTGCCACGCCTGCGCGCACAAGGCGGCGACCTCCGGATCGGCAAGCGTAGCCAGCGCCCGGCGTGTCGTCGCAACGACCCCTGCCCCGGCCGAAGGCACGCCTATCGTCGCAATTCCCGGATCCAGGACGGGAAACGAGTCGACAACGCTGCCGGCACGGATTTCGGCGATCAGATAACGCCCCGCACTGTCCTCCAGGAAGATATCGACCGCACCCGCAATGACTAGATAAACGCGGCCTTCGACGGACAGATCGAGCATGTCGTTGCCGCCGACGTCGCGATGCTTGCCGGCAATGCCAAGTGCGCTGGCCAGCGCATCCGCTTGCGAGGTCCAGTCTGGCGAGGAACCAGCGTCGGTGGATGTCGCTGCATCTGACAGGGTATCGACGATGTTCATGCTGCCCCCACCAATTCGGCATAAGTCCCGCCGGCGGCCACCAGCTGCTGATGGGTGCCGCGCGCGGCGATCGTCCCGTGCTCGAGCACGATGATCTGGTCGCAGTCACGGATCGTGCTGAGCCGCTGAGCAACAATGATGCAGGTCAGTCCGCGGCGGCGAATGTTGTGGTCGATTTGCGTTTCGGTGATCGCATCGAGCGCCGCGGTCGCCTCGTCGAGGACCATGATTGAGGGCTCGCGCGCCAGTGCTCGGGCGATCTCAAGGCGCTGTCGCTGGCCACCACTGAAATTGGCCCCACCCTCCAACACATCGCCGTCGTACCCGCCGGGACGCGCAAGAATGGCGTCGTGGATGCATGCATCCTGAGCCGCGCGCGCCACCCACGTCGGCGGGGTCGCGCTGCTGAACAGCGTCAGGTTGTCGCGCACGGTGCCCTCGAACGGACAAATGTCCTGATCGACCCAGGCGACACTCGTCGTGAACTGAGCCCGCGGCAGACTCGACAATGGCCGGCCGTCGTAGCAAATGGTGCCCGAGCTCGGCACATGAAGCCCCAGTAGTAGTTTGACCAATGTGGACTTGCCGCTGCCGCTGCCACCGACCAGGGCGACGCGCTGACCGCGCTCGATCCTGAGGTTAATATCCTGCAGGACCGCCCGATCGAACGGCGCGTAGGCGAAGCTGACGCCCTTAAGCTCGATTTCACCGGAGAGAAGCGGCAGCGGTGCCGACGCGGGCGCTTCCACCAGCAGCGGATCTATCTTCGCTGCCAGCACATCCTCGAGCCGTGTTAGATGGGCTTTGGCTTCCTGGAGCTGCGGGCCGACGTCGATGATCTGTTGCAGCGGCCTCATGAAATTGCCAAGCAGCATCTGAAAAGCGACCAGCCCGCCGATGCTGAGATGCCCGTCGATGATCAGCAGCGCGCCGTAGCCCAGCACCATCGCCGTCATCAACTGGCCGAGCAGCATCGGCACGGTACCCATCCACATCGAAAGTCGGCCGAGCCGCTGAACCTGGTTGGCGTTGCGCGCCTGGTAGCCAGACCACACACGGAAAAAATCGGCTTCCGATGACATTGCCTTGATCGTCTCGATCAACTGCAGGCCGGCCGTCGCCGTGGCCTCGATCTTGCCGTCAATATTGAGCTTCGCCATGCTCGCCTCGTTGAGGCGACGGCGCAGGAAGACGACCGCGATAACGTTGCCGGATGCCAGCAGGACGGAGGCCACCATCAGCGGCGGGCAGTACAACGCCATCGCCGCACCATAGAGAATGACCATTGCGGCCTGCGCGATGGCCGTGGGTAGCGGCCCGGCCAGCAGCAACGCAAGTTGGTCGGCCGAATGCACGCGGTTGACGATGTCACCGCTCTGACGCTGTGTGAAGAACAGCAGCGGCAGACGCAGCACATGCCATAGGAAGCGCGCGCCAACCACGACGGCCAGTTTCATTTGCAGCCGCATCAGGACGCTCTGTTGCAGCCAGTTCACTGTGGCGCCAAGCAGAATGGCCAGGACCAGAGTGATGACGATCGGAAACAACCAATTATCGAAGCGGCGGATCAGTACCTCATCGACAAACACCTTCACCAGGGCCGGCAACATAACAGTTGGCAGTGCCAGCAAGAGGGTCGCCACGATGATCATCGCCAACGCCGGGCGCGACCCTTTGGTCCAGCCGATCAAAGCGCCCAGCAGGCTCGGCGGCCGGCCACTTGCCCGGAACTCGCGCGTAGGGGCGAACTCGAGCGCCACGCCCGAATACTGCTCCGCGAACTCCGCCGCGCTAAGGACCGAGTGGCCGGACGTCGGGTCGTTGATGCGGATGCCGCGGCTGACGCGTCCTTCGACCACGACGAAATGGTTGTCGGACCAAAAGGCGATGAACGGCAGCTTGACCGCCGGCAGATCGGCGAGCGGCAGCCTTAGGCCGCTCGCATCGAGTCCGTAGCCGCGCGCGGCACGCAAGATCGAACTGGCGCGGGAGCCATCGCGCGAAACGCCGCATGCCGCGCGTACCTCGGCGAGTGGCGCAAACCGCCGGTAATGGCCGAGGATCATAGCCAGCGCCGCGGCGCCACACTCCACAGTCTCCATCTGCAAGACGGTTGGCGTCCACACCGCCCGTCGCCAGCGTGGAGCGGGTCGATCATGGCTGGCTACAAATGCGTCCATGTCACCACGCTCGGAAGGATGAGCGACACTGGCCGTAGGCGATCGACGACGATCTTCGCCGCGACGGTCGTCCCCGGCGTTATCGGCGTTGGTGGCCGTGTCGCCGACGTCCAGCTCAACCCGTCCTCGCTGTGCGGATCGGTCTGTAACGCAATCTCGACGTCAATCGGCGCCCCTGCGCGTGTCATCATGTTGACCAAGCTCGAATCGCCGAGCACAGCGATCAGGCCGGCGCGCGATATCGGCAGCGGACTTACGCGCAAAACGACCCCGCGGATCGAGCCGTAGATGTCCTCGTCGATCGACGTGGGGCTGATCTCGGCGGGCATGCCGGAGAGCACGCGCTTTCCCTGGTCAATCGGCAGGTAGGCATGGGCAATCAGGGTCCGTGCAGAAGTGTTGGATTCGACAACCGCGAGGTGCTCGCCGGTGGTCACGGTGGCGTTAATTTGGGTGGTGATCTCCGTCACGGTGCCGGCGACGGGGCTGCGGATTGTGGAGCCGATCTCGAACTGTACTTGCAAGTCCCGGTAACGGGATTCCGCCGCGATGAGCCGGATCTTCAAATCCAACAGATTGCGGGAGACTTCGTTCTCGAACTCGATCTCCTCTGTGCTCAGCGTCATTAGCCTGTCGGTCATCTGTCGTACCGACTGCTGGACGCTGTCCAACCGGCTTAACGCCGCCTGCAACTGCGGACGCGTGGCGAGACCCTGCTGCCAGTTTGTTACATAGTCGCTATAGATCTGCCGCAGCAGGCGTCGGTTGTTGGAGGCCTCTGCAATATCGGCTTGCAACGTCGTGGTCTGTATTTCGACATCCGCCTTGCGGCGGGTAATATCGGCAACTGACGCGGACTCGTACTTGGCGTATTCCTGGCGCTGGGCGTCGAGCGCTGACTTTGCCAGATCGCGCTGCGCCTTGAGGTCGCTGAGCGTGACGGAGACCAACACGTCGCCCGCAGCAACCTGCTGGCCGGGCGCGACATGAATGCTCGCGACCGTGCCGTCTGCTCGCGCGACCACGTCGGCGACTTCGCTTCTGCTTCGCAGCAGCACACCTGGCCCACCGGCGGAGAAGTCAAGGCGGCCAAGAAAGCCCCAGGTGATGAAGCCGGCGACGCACAACGCAAGGCTGGTCAGCAGAATCCATGTCGAGCGTGAGGTGACCCGAATCGCCTCATTTAAGTGCTCCGGATCCCGAAGGCCGGGCCTGGTGGGGTTGACACCGGTGTCTGTCGCGCGTTGGCCGGCTACGATCAGCGCTTGCGTATCTGTCGGCCGAACGTTGGTCATGACAGTCCACCGTCTCATGCAGCTCTGTTAGCGGTACCCGTTCCACGAATTGCACGATGCACGCCGGCATCCAAAACTTCGGCGCTGTGCGCTGCTCGAACATCCGGTAAGAATGATTTGCCATCGGGAAGACCATCTCTGGTTGCCTCGGGGCCGCCACTGGCAAGCCAGGAAGAGCAATCATGCGTGGGCAATCGGACTGCACCCTTTCTCGATAACGCCCATCGCTGGCTGCCAGTGGCACCGCCGGCTCAGACCATCGAACGTGGCGAATTAGTCCAACAACATCGCCGCGAACTTCACGACATCGACGGTTATTTTCACAGCTTTCGTCGTAGCACCCGCCTTCGAACCGCCGGCAACCGCCTCAAGTTCCTCATCGGTCAGAGTACGCTCGGCGTGTGAGCGGACGTACTGCTTCGCCTCATCGACCGTGAAGTCGTAACCGTGCTGCTTGGCTGCCGCGACGACGGATGCAGGACCTGCTGCATCCGGCTTCAGTGTCGCCTGAAGCCCGGGGTTAGCGGCGAGGTCTCTAGAGAAGCGCTCTACTTCAGCGATGGACATGTGTTTACTCCTGCCTGGGTTGGTGTGAACTCACTCGGATCGGCTGTCCCTCTGATCCCGGGGGACACCGCCACGATGCTGTGCTGGCAAATACCGCCCGTACAGCCAGCAGCAGCGATGCATCCTGGGCTCGTCGGTTTCGACCAAATCACTGGCCGACAGTCAGATCAGGATGATCACTGTATCGGCCTCCGAGGCTCGCGTGACATCTTGATCTGGACGGTGTCCATATCCGACCATGTGGTCGATGTCAACATAAAAATAGGGTGGCACCATCAAATCGGTCGGCATCGAGGGTCTCCACAAGACTCGCCACAAAGACGCGCCCGACGGAGCGACCGCAATCACGCGAGTGAGCGAGGCCTGGGACGGAGTGCCTGGGGCAAGCCAGGCGCTGGTGGAACGCCCGGCGTGCCGGCCGTCCGTGGCGACGGGGACAGTCCGGCATGACTTTGAGGACCGCCATGTCTTTCCGGTAACGCAGACGCCTTGGCCGGTCTGACGAATTGGCCAACTGGGGCAACTGCTTTATGTCAAATGTTGCCGCCGTCAATATAAGACAATATAGGCCCCGACGGGCCGGTGAGGACGCCGCACCTCGACACGCATCACGTCGTGACCGAGTTCGGCGCGGCGAATTCCCAGGGGCTGTCGTCGACGGAACGGGCGAAAGCGCTGATCGCCCTCGCCGCTCCCGCATTCCACGACGAGCTGGTCCAGGCTGCCAAACAGCTTTACCTCATCTCAATGTTTGTCATGATCAATCCGGAGCGGAGTCCGCAGGACCGTCGCGGCGTTCGCGCCTCTCGAGCCGCGGGCCTCCTCGTTAATCCCGGCTCCATGCTGCCGGCAGGGGCGAGTCCCCGGCCCACCGACACCATCGTGATAATCTCCGTCGGCTTCAAATCCACCTATGAAGCGCTCAAGCCCGAGATGGAGCGGCAGACGGTGACCCGGCCGGTGACGGTGCCCGTCCCGCAGACGTTGGCACCGGCTCTCAACCAGGCAACCTGCTGAAGCGGCTTCGCTTGATCGCGCAACGAGATATATTCAGACCCCCACGGATATGCCCGTTCAGCCGTGCGGCCAGATGGTCCCCGTGGACCATAAACTCATCGAACGCCAAGCAGCTCCGCTCCGTTCGCGGGCCACGCCTGGCAGCTACAGGGATGATCCACTCGGTAAGCGTGGGGTTGCTGTCCTCGTCAATTCCGGCTCTTTTAGCGAACGAAACGTGTTCAATCGGCGCTTCCCTGCATATCCGCTTTGTCTCCGTCGGTATCGACAAAGTGCACGGTGACATCGTTCCCGTTGAACCTCAGAATCCAGCGCTGCGTCGCGCCGTAGCCAAGGATGCGACGCTCGACCTCGAGGCTGCTGTCGCTCACCCAGCGTCCGCGGGCAGCAGCGATGCCGAACCACTGTGGGGTGGCTAGGCGGAAGCGACCATCAAGGCCCAGCGGTCCCGGAAAATAGTGAGTGATGGCGCCCGGCTTGCCGCTGTTCGTCGCGAGGACCCACGTCGGATCCTTGCCCGCCAGCCGGAGGCTGATCGTGGTTATATGGAACTCGTTTTTGTCCAGCTGGTAGGTGCGGCCCGACACGGTTTGCTGCAAAGCTGGCGTACTGCCGATCGGAAGCGCCTGTTCGTTCGCCGCGGCGGCGACGGACGCCGCCAAAGCAGATTGTCCGGTCGGATCGGCTGGCAACGCATGGTCTGACCTGACCGTTGCGACGATGTCGTCGATCAGCCGGACGGCAGGGTAGTATTCATCGTCCGGCATATGTCCAGTCATCGTGGCGACGATGTCGTATTTGGGCAACACCAAAATCCATTGGGAATGTCGGCCCAATGCCATCAGGGCGCCTTTTTCTGGCATAGACCACCAAAGGTTCGCATAATGCAGGCCGGACCTCGCTGGAACCTTTCCCGCCTCCGCGTAGGCCACCCAGGAGGCTGGCACGATCTGCTGTCCGTCCCACATGCCTCCGTGCAGATACAGGTAGCCGATCTTCAGCATATCCCTCGGATCGAGCCACAGACCGGCCTCGCCGTCGGTTACGTCCTGGGCATCCGGCTTCTTCCAGTGCGCGGTGGTGATGCCGAGCGGACCAAACAGCTTCTGCTTGGCATAGGTCCAGGCGTTCATGCCGGTCCTGCGAGTGATGATCGCCGAAAGTACATAGGGGTTGCCGCTGTCGTAATAGAATTTGGTACCGGGCGGATCAGACATCGGCTGATCCAGGACGAACGCCGTCCGATCCGGCGCGCGATACATCCGCATGATCGATTCGTCGGGCGTGTAATGCTCTTCGTGCCACGTGATGCCGGACGTCATGTCCAGCAGATTCTGGACGGTCAACGCCTTCTTGTTGGCATCGATATTCTCGACCGGCTTGTCGTTGAACAAGGACAACACTGGTTGGTTAGTGCTGTCGAGCAGGCCTTCCTTGATCTCAATCGCCGTCAGTGTGCCGACGACGCTCTTGGTGACGGAACGCAGATCGTGCGGGATACCGGGTCGGTACGGCGCGTAGTAGGCCTCGGCAACGATCCTGCCGTGCCGCTCGATCAGCAAGCTGTCCTGCATCCGCGTTCCCACGGTATCGATCAGGTCGGCGAGCGCCCCGGAGGACATGCCCTGTTCCTCTGGCGTCGAGGTCTTCCACGATGCGGTGGGCCACGACGTCTCAGCAGCGTAAGCCGGCCCGGCGAGGAGCAGGGTGAGAACAACAGTCGCCAACCTCATGGCATTACTCCCCCGTCAGCTGACCTTCCGCTACCCCGGCGCGCACACGCATTACCGCCTGGTAGTAAATCGCGCACCCAAGGGCGTTTGATTGAGCAAGGCCTCTATGGCCGTAACACGATATGGGGTCAAACCAGCGTGCGCCCTGGGCCATCTCCAAACAGGTGTCCGCATTCCACGTGCGACGTGGCAGGCGGCCTTTTCCAGCGGGTGCGAGCCCCGCCCGTCCGCCTGCCATCGCAATTCTCAGCCCAAGCGGCAACGTGACATCAAGTCCTTTCCGCGTACTCAGCCACCGCGCCAATGCGAACCTTCCTGCTTACAGCAGCGGTGATCATGGCTTCGTCCGCACAGGGGAGCACGCCCAGGCACGGCACCCAATTTGTCGCCCGAAGGCGGGCGATTGCGGGGGAGAGGCCGCCGCACAAAGAGCACCGCCTCGCGCGAGGCTCGTTCAGCCCAAGGCGACATCGCCGACCCGGCAGGTTGCGCGGATTTACTGTTCGGGGCTGGTGGCGACCACGTCATTCCGATCCGTGAGGCGACGGAGCGCCAGCCAGACTCTCCGCAGGCTCCTCGATTGATATGGCAACTATATGCGCCCAGGGCCTAATTGCTTGCTGCGCTGTTGCACAGTTGGGGAACTCACATGCTGAAAATTCTTCAAGCTGCGCTAATGCTGCCCGTGGGACTGGCAATCACCACCTCCTCGGCGCTCGCGCTGCAAGTCGTTGTGACGCAAGTGCACAAGAACACCGACGGGACCATGACCTATCATTTCGCTCTCAAAGTCGACCCGGGCGATACCTTGACGCCGAGCGGGTCGAAAGCGACCGCTGATTTTGTGACCGTCTACAATTTCTATGGCCTGGTTGATGGGTCGGTGAAATCGCCGCCGGGCTGGGAGTTCTCGTCGGAGGAATTCGGCCGAACCCCGACAATGAATGGATATCCGATGGTGCTGCCGTTGGACGTTCCGAATACGCCCAACCTGACGTGGACGGTGACGAAGCCGGTCGCGGCCGAGGGACAGATTGACGGTTTCACGGCGACCACCCGGGTCAGCTCGATCGTGCAGGGTGAGTATTCGGCACAGGTCACACGGCAGCAGCCCGCTGTTCAAGGCGTTGCCGCCGGAATGGTGGATGCAGCACCCGAGGCGTCCAAACAAGCTCTTATCGGCACGCTGCCCACACCGAGTTTTCTTGCTGCCGAGAAATAAGAGGGTCCTGGGTCGGGTGCCTGCTGAGGCGCATCGCAGGCCCGGCCGCGGTCCGAGGGCGGCGACCTGCCAGTAGGCCGCGGGTCGCACGATCCTACCTGTGATTGGCAGACCGGCAGGGTCTCATTGGGCTGGGTTGGCAGAGCATGACGCGTTGCACGTAGCAGACCGTGCCGCCGGGCTAAAGGAATTGTCGCAGTGAAACCCGAACATGGCTCGCGCCGGACTATAATCCGTGAGTGGATGTCGCTCCCGCCGGGCAATCGTAGCACAGCTGAACAGGCCGTCTCTTTTGCTGACAAAGCAGCCTCGAAACACAACTTCCGCTGCAGCGGTAACCGCAAGCGGAGAATCCTGGCTTGGCTGCTGCCCCGAACTGGTAGGACTTGACGAACGGGCGCTGTCCAGGAACGCGGGAGCATCGTCCTTGTAACCGTCGCTCGTTGCCAGCAGCGTGCTGAATGTCCTGGGGCGAGGCGAGACGCCAACTGGTCGGTGGCGGGCGACCATGGCAGGCGGCGTATTGGACCGGCAGGCCACGATCGCCTGTTCGACAACGGGCGCCTCCAGCCCACGCAGCATTGCCGAGCGAGACGTCCCACCGGACGAAACGGTGCTGAGGATGCACTCGGCCGTCGCCGCATCCGTCCAGTCGCGCAGATCGAACCCGGGCGGCTCCATCCCGAACCCCTCGGTCAGATTCAGCGCCTCCCGCACATCTGGCACGATCTCGCGCAACAGATCCATGTCAGGCATGCACCTCGCTCGACGCGGAACCGCAGGCCTTTCGTCATGCTCGGCGACGGTTCCACGCGTACGACTTCCTCCTCGTCAACGTGCTCTGAGACGACAGCGTGACCAACTTCGTTGCAACTTTGACCTATCTCACCCGCCGCATGCGCCACCGCGTGAGGCAGCTCACCCGGTGTCCGAATTGAGACTCAATATGGACGAATTGTTGTACGATCCGGCACCGTGACAACAACTGCCGCGTCGCGGCACCGATCGCGTGACATTCCCAAGGTTGGGCCGCGCCGGCGAAAAGCTGGCCACCAAACTCAACCATTTCAGGGCGCCAGTGTTTTCAGAATACCCGCTATGAACAAAACCGCGTCGTGGCCGCCTTGCAATCTTCGCGTATCTCTCTTATCAAAACCGTCTGCGCCTACTGGCGCGTAACAGGCGATTCCGCCTGGTATCTCCTCGGGAAGGAGTGGTCCGTCATGGAACACCGCACCTGCGGCGCGGCGCGCCGTTGCCTATTGCTTGCCTCCGCGCTCGCCAGCTCCTTGGCGTTGCTCGCTCCGCAATCGCGCGCCGCTGAGCCGCCCATCAAGTTCGGCGTTATCAGTGAAGAAGCCTCCGTTGCCGGCGCCTCCATTGTCCGCGCGGCGAAAATGGCAGCCGACGAAATCAATGCCAAAGGCGGCGTTAACGGCCGCCAGATCCAGATCATCGATTACGACGATCATTCGTCGTCCGCCGACGCCGTGCGCGCCTTCCAGCGCGCGGCACGCGAGGACAAGGTGGACGCCGTCATCACCAGCTACATCAGCGAGGTGGTGCTGGCGATCGAGCCCTGGGCAGGTCGGCTGCACATGGTCACCATCACGCCGGGCGCCGCCAGCAACGACATTTCCAAGCACGTCCACGACGACTACAGCCAGCTGAAATATATGTTCCACGGCTGGCTGACTTCGGCCTTCATCGCGCAGTCGATCTGTGATGCGTCGCATGACACGCTGGTTGACGAGCTGCACATGAAATCCGCCGTGGTTTTGAGCGAGGACGCCGCCTGGACCACGCCGCTCGATGCCCGCCTGATGAAATGCCTGCCGCAGGCCGGCCTGCAGGTGCTGGACCACATCCGCTTCAATCCCGACACCACCGACTTCACGCCGCTGTTCCAGCAGATCCAGGCAAAGCACCCCGACACCATCATTACCGGCATCAGCCATGTCGGCGTGCAACCGACCGTCCAGTGGCGCAACCAACAGGTGCCGATGCCGATGGCCGGCCAGAGCTCGCAGGCCACGACGAGCACGTTCTGGAAGGACACCAACGGCGCAGCGGATGGCGTGATCACCGCGTCTGCCGCAGCGCCGGGCGTGGCTATCACGCCGAAGACCATCCCGTTCGTCGAGGCCTACACCAAGCGTTATGGCGAGTCGCCGTCCTATGCGGGCTTTAACAGCTATGACGAGGTCTACTACCTCGCCGACGCGATCAAGCGCGCCGGATCGACGAATCCGGACAAGCTGGTGGCAGCGATGGAGAAGACCGATTGGGTTGGCACGGTCGGCCGCATCCAGTTCTACGGTCGGGACAACCAGTTCACCCACGCGATGAAGTACGGCACGCAGTATGTGTCTGGCGTGGATATCCAGTGGCAGAACGGCAAGCAGGTCTGCATCTGGCCGTCCAACCTGTGCCACGCGCAGATCAAGTTCCCTGACTTCGTCAAGGTAAAGCAGCAATCCGCTTCGAATTAAATCTCGTCCCGAGGGACGCGATGGGTCGGGGCGCGAGAGCACCGAGGGTGAGGGGCGTAATGCGGAGACCGGCCGTGCCTGACGTTCCTCACCCGATGAGCCTCGCGCGCCGCGTTGATGTACTTCGCGGCTCAACCCCGCTAACGTGGGCGAGGTTTTCGACGAACCTCTCCCGCTGATGCGGCCAGGCTTTTCGGGCGATCTCTCCTGCTGACGCGGGTGAGGTTTTTGTAAGGACCATTATGCTTGCCCTGCAGATCCTGATCGACGGCTTCGCCATCAGTTCGCTGTACGCACTCGGCGCGCTCGGCTTCACGTTGATGTTCGGCGTGTCTGGTGTGCTGAACCTGGCGCATGGCGGCATCATGCTGGTGGCTGCGCTGATCGGCTGGCTGGTGGCGGGTCAACTCGGTGGCAGCGTTTATGGCGGCGCCGCCGTTGGCGTGCTCGCTGGTCTGGCCACCGCGTATGCGACGTACTTCGCCGTTGTCCGCCCGATTCAGCGCTCCCGCACCATACCGCGCGAGGAAACCGAGATCTTCATCCTCACCGGTACTTTGCTGTGGGGCATCATGATCCAGGTCGGCATGGACTATCTGTTCACCGACAACCCCGTGACGATGCGGCCGCTGATCGACGGTGTGGTGAACATCGGCGGCGTCCGCACGCCCAACAATGAGCTGTTGATCGCCGGGGTCGCCTGGCTGACGCTGGGAATTATGTGGGCGCTGGTGAACAGGACACCGGCGGGGAAAAGACTGCTGGCGGCATCGATCAATCCGCGCGGGCTGACGCTGCTGGGCTATGAACTGTCCGGCATCCACTTAATGGTGTGGACCATATATGGCGTGTTGGCGGGCATTGCCGGGGTGCTGCTGGCTTCGATGCTCGGCGTCAGCTCCGCCAATATGGGACAGATCACCGCTAGCGCCTTCTCCATCGTCGTGCTGGGTGGACTTGGCAGTGTCTCCGGTTCGCTGCTCGGCGCCTATGTGGTGGGCTATCTGGAAACCGTCACCGCCTATTTGATCAACCCGACGCTGCGCCCGATCCCGGCACTCATTCTGCTGGTGGTCGTGGTTTACCTGCGCCCGCAGGGCCTGTTGGGCCGGCGCTGAGGAAATCCCCCGCATGGCTCTGCTTCGTTCCAAAATGTTTTATGCGGCCCTGCTGCTGATCGCGCTGGCAGTGTCGCTTCCGTGGTGGCTGTCCGCCTATCTGCTGGGTGTGCTGACCGTCGCCTACTATTTCGGCGTGTTCGCCATGGCCTGGGACCTGTTGTTCGGCTTCGCCGGCGAGGTGAATTTCGGCCCCACCTTCCTGATTGGGCTCGGCGCCTACACCGCCGCAATCCTCAATGCCCAGGTGGGACTTTCGATTCCCCTCTGCCTGCTCGCCGGTGCGCTGATGGCGGTGGTGGGTGGCGTGTTGCTGGCACTGCCGGCACTGCGGCTGCGCGGCCCGTATTTCGGTCTCATCACGCTGGTCGCCGTACTGCTGTTACAGAACGCCATCGTGATCTTCGCCAAGTACACCGGCGGCGAGATCGGCATGACCGTGCCCGACGTGCTGTCGATCGATGAACGGACCAACTATCTTTACGCCTTTGGCTTCCTGCTGGTCTCCGGCATCATCCTGTTCGGGCTCTCGCGTTCGGCGGTCGGGCTGATATTGCAAGCCAGCGGCCAGGACTCGATCGAAGCATCGGCGCTCGGTTTCAACATCACCAAACACAAGCTGGCGGCGTTCTGCATCAGCGCATTCTTCTCCGGCCTCGCCGGCGCGATGGTGGTGTTTTACATGGGCACCGCGTCCGTTGACACGATCGTTAACATTTCCATCGGCGTGCAGATCATCATTTCGGCGGTTCTGGGTGGGCGACGCACCATCCTGGGCGCGGTCATCGGCTCGATCTTCCTGATCTTGACCAGTGAAATCCTTCGCCCCTTGGGCCAGCTCAACACCTTCGTCGTCTCCGGCGCCGCGCTTCTGGTCATTCTGTTCTTTCCCGACGGCATGTTGGGTCACGCGCTGCGCGGTGGAGAGCAATCGTGAACGATCTGGATCTCGCCGCCCCTCGCGCTCCCATACAGGCCAGCGTCGCAGCCGCCCGGTTGCTGGACGTGCGCGGCATCAGTAAGCGCTTCAGTGGCCTGGTCGCGGTGAAGGAGATCAGCCTGCAAATCCGTCCGGGCGAAATCCTCGGCCTGATCGGACCGAACGGCTC
>JASHVB010000388.1 GCA_030039695.1 Acetobacteraceae bacterium | reverse complement strand
CGACCCCGAGCAATACAAAAAGTACGCCGATCTGGCGCCGGCGATCATCGCGAAGTTCGACGGCAAGTTCCTGGCGCGGGGCGGCAAGTTCAAGATCCTCGAAGGCCTGGAGAAATTCCACCGCTTCGTCGTCATCGAGTTTCCGAGCTTCGAGAAGGCGATCTCCTGCCACGAATCGCCCGAGTATCTTGAGGCCGCCGCGCACCGCAGGAAGGACAGCGCAAGCGAATTGGAGGTCGTCATCGTCGAAGGCATCTGAGACCCACCGCACGGCAGCTCATAAGAAGCTTTGCAACGATGCTTAACAACAAAGGAACGCATCAGATGGGAATGGCGGCGGTAACCTACAGAAAAGGCGCACCCGACAACGTCGTGTGGGAGGAGATCAAGGTCGGGTCTCCCGAGCAAGGCCACGTGCGTCTTCGCAGCAGGGCTGTCGGCGTGAATTTCGCTGACACGTACCGTCGGGCAGGTATCCCGCACCCGATGATCGTCGGCGATCCACGGATTATCGTCGGTTTCAAAGGAGTTGGCGAGATCGAGGAGTTCGGTCCTGGCGTCACCGGGTTCTCCTTCGGCGAACGAGTTTGCACCTGCCTTCCCCCACTCGGCTCGTATAGTCAGGAGCGCCTTTACCCGGCTGATAAGCTGATCAAGGCTCCAAAGGGCTAGCCGGTGGATGACGTTCAACTGGCAGGACTAATCCTGAAGGGAATGACCGCGCAATATTCCCTGCATCGGACTCATAAGGTGCAGCCGGGAGATTATGTTCTGATCCATGTGGCTGCTGGCGGCATGGGCCATATCCGCTGTCGTTGGGCGCGGCATCTCGGAGCCACTGTGATCGGTACCGTTAGTACCGACGAGAAGGCTGAGATCTCTCGAAATCTCTGTTGTCATCACGTTATCGATTACTCGACTGAAGACCCGGTAGCTGTCACCCGTAAGATTACGGACCGAAGAGGCATAGACGTTGTCTATGAGTCGATCGGTAAGGACATGCTGCAAAGGTCGCTAGATTGCCTGCTTCCGGTCGGTATGTGCGCGGCTTACGGCCAGACGTCCGGCATTCCTGATCCGATCGACTCGTCAGAGATTTGGGCGCTCGTGGGTCGCTCATTATCACTCGCCCGGCGCTTTCGCATTACCTATCAAACCGAAGCGAAATCGACGCCGCAGCGGAATCCTTGTTCGATGCCGTCGTGCAGGGCGTCGTAGCGAGCAACGCTGTCAAAACCTTTCCACTTCGGGAAGCTGCAATCGCGCACAAGTTCATTGGCGGACGCAAGACAACGGGCTCAATCGTCATGCTTCCATCCGAGTAAGCGACCCCAAAAGACCGGCAAAGCGACTTCGGCCGCTTCGGCAGATGATGTCACGGCCGCCGGCGAAGAAGCTGTCGGAACGAGCAAGGTGATATCGATCAAGCTGGCCGACAGAGGCACCCAATCCACAGAAAGGGAATATCATGTCAATCACACGCCACGAAATTAGACAAATATCAGACGAGAATCGCGGTCAGCCAATCATTAGCCAGGCGGTGGTCCACGGCAACGTCGCCTATTTCGCAGGTATAACTCCCAACCCGATCGTAGGCGATATCAAAACCCAAACTGCGCAAGTGCTGCGACGCGTCGATGAGCTTCTCAAACTCGCCGGGACTGACAAATCAAAGCTACTAAGCGCGCAGGTCTGGATTGCTGACATGCGTCTGTTCGAAGAACACAATTTAGTTTGGAACGAATGGGTCGATTCGGCGAACCCTCCAGTGCGGGCTTGTCTTACGACCAATTTTTGGCGACCTGGAATGCTCGTCGAAGTTATGGTGGTTGCAGCCCTGCCGTGAGCCTATTGCAATCTAGAAGGCAGATATTGATCGCGCCAAATTGTTGGATCACCGCTAGGGGGCATTCCCGACCGATCCAGCGGTTTTGTCTGCCGGTTCGTGCTATCTGGCGGTTGCAGCCGTGGCCGAGGTCGCACAAACCCCGCGGGGCTAATGGGCAGGTACGCCCGCGCAATTTAACGACAAAGACGGTTTGCGTATCTGAGGAGCCCCCGAGACGGCGGACGCGGGACGCAAGGCGCTGTTAGTTGTCAGTTCTTCGCCCGGTTGCCCCCAACCGGTGGGTGAGGTTCCAGCCGCCAAGTGAATCCGCGCGGCAACGTTGGCAACGGCTCGCCCTCCCGAATAACGACTTTCATGTCGGTGGGCGTGCCAAGTACGTTGTGCGCGATATAGACGCCTGTGATCGGCGCCAGATGGCCGGGATGACGTTCCGCTGGTGCTCCCATCTCGAGTTCTCGCCAGAAAAGGGCGGCGCTCATCCAGATAGCGAGGCGCGCCCGAAATTTACGGTTCGGCACGACTTAAGTTGCACTTGTATGACCGAACGCCAGCTCGCCGCATTGACCTCTGTCAAAGCAGTGTTGCCGGTGGGGTTTGCTGCGTCCGATCTCGGGACGTGGAAGCCTTGCTATGCCGGAGGTAACCCGGCGATCGCCAGCCCGTCTCCGAGGCAGGATATGAACCGCGGCGTAAAAGGCCATGCCTGGCTTGCGCCCGAGCCGGTCCAACTCGAGCGCCTGGCCGATATTGTCGAGGAAGCGCTGTGTCTGGCAGGGCGGGTGCTCGTCATGAGCAACCGGCCCGCGCGGGTTCTCGCCGAAATCGAGGTCGACCTGCCTTATCCCCGCCATCGTGCCGCCCCACGGTTCGAGGAAATGCGGCAGCGTGTGCTCGAAGCGTTGGGATTAGCGGCGCAGTCATGACCCGCCAGCGAGGCGGCGTGTCCGCCGATGCGGATTTACCCGCGCCCTCCCCAGGGTTCGAGCCTGGATCAACGGACCGAGCTTCAGGGCACCATGACGGGGACCCGTGCTGATCCGGCTGGGCGGCGGGCCAAGCCGCCGAAGCGGCAAGTGCCGGGGCGCCGCATGTTGACCTTATCGTCGATATGGAAGATGGCCGCGCCGCTGCGTCATTCCCCCGCTATTGTCGACTTTTCGAAAGCGGACACCGTTCGAGACCCGGGCGATTTCGAAACTTGACCGGATCACCCATCGATTGGCGCGTGAAAGCCGACGGTCTGGGCCAGATCTTACTTTATCCACAATGCGGAAGTGCTTGAAGTTCAGATTGCCGACACCCCTAACAAAGATGGCAGCAAGGTCTTGAACGTCCCTAGGATAGCCCGAGCGCTAAGCTTCGGATCCCACAGCTTTTGCAAAACGAAACCGTGAAGTAAGGCTATCATTGTCCGCGCAGCCATATCGGGATCGGTATCGGCAGAGAACCGCCCCATCGTTTTGCCGCGCTCGATGAGATGCACGATTTGCTTGCGCGGTCCGTGCAACCCCAGGTTCACGGCTCTCAGAATGGCTGGGTTGCGGAGCGATTCCGACCAGGTTTCGAGCGCAATCCGGCGCGATTGTTCCCCCGCAGAGAGATATTCAGCGACGAAAGCTTCAGCCACAGCTACCAGGCCCACCGCCGGATCGCTCGCCTCAAGTCGTTCGGTAATTGTGCGTGCCTCGGCTTCATGTCGCGCATCTGCAACTGCAAGCATCAGTTCGTCTTTGCTTTGAAAGTAGTTGTAAACGCATCCAGCGCTGAGCCCTG
>JASHVB010000387.1 GCA_030039695.1 Acetobacteraceae bacterium | reverse complement strand
CGATTCTCCTGAGCTTCACCATTCGTGAGACCGGGGTTGCCCGCCAAGCGGCGAAAAGGACGACCACCTCCGAGCAGGAGTCCCGTGGGGGACCGATTTACGAGGCGGCGCCACAAGATTGAACGGGTTGAGTCTGGCTGACCAGTCACCTAGGCAGGGTTGGGGCAGACAGACGAACGCTGCCGACGCTGTCGTGTTGCGATTGATAACCGGACGATAAACTGGGGGAAAAATGAGTTCACACGACAGAAGCCTTGTCTGCGATGCCCCACCAAACATCGGCTAACCAAGCAAGCCGATCAGCATTGGCGAACACATGTAGACACTACGGAGTGGCGTACTGGGCCACACCATTGCCGAAGGACCAATTCTCCTTTTTGACTTCGACCAAGTTGATCACGACGTCCTGCGGGCGCAAGCCCGGCTCCTGGGCCAGGTTGTCGGCGATGGCAGCAAACAGCGCCTTCTTCTGGTCGATCGTGCGAGTATCATTGCAGGTGATCTGGATGATCACGAGTTCGTCCGAGTACTCGATCCCCAGATAACTCTGGGCGTGGACAATGGCGCTACCCGGAGCGTGCTCGCCAATGATCTGGAAGTGATCGTCATCCGGGACGTTGAAGGTTCTGACCATGGCCTCGTGCACGCCTCGTGAGATTGCGGTGCGGAACGACGCTGGCTGACCAGCGGAGTGGTCGATGCGGACGAGAGGCATGGCGAACTTCTCCTATCGCTGTGAATCGGCAATGGCGCCAGTACGTGGGCGAGCCGGGCACACCAGGCGATCTTAGTCGAAAATCACATTCAGAAGTGCAACTTCACCGCCAAGCTGTTGACACGTCCGTTGCATCGGGTTGAACAACACGAAAGTGGCGCATCGCAAAACCACTCCGGTCGGCCCGGGCGGGCCCGACCCAAAGCGGGACTTCGGCTGAAGGACGCACCGGTGCGCCGTCCGCGCGTCCACCACGCCTGCGTCGCACCGTGGTGTCGAGCGCACGACTTGGGCGTTGCACTGCACCGAGGCGCTAAAGGCCGCCGGACACGACCAGGATCTCGCCGGTCACCCAGCGGGTGTCGTCCGAGGCAAGAAACACCACGGCCGGTGCAACGTCGCTCGGTTGCCCGGTGCGGCCAAGGGGCGCCTCTTGCGCCGCGCGCTTTTCGAAGTCGCTGCCGATGATGCCAGCGGCACGATTGCCTTCGGTGTCGATCACCCCTGGATTGACTGAGTTCACGCGGATCTTTCGTGGGCCCAGTTCCTTGGCGAGTACCCGCGTAATCACGTCCACGGCGCCTTTTGTGGCGGAATAGATGGACGCGCCGGGCGGCGCTATGCGACTGGCTGCCGACCCGACGTTGATTACGCTTCCGCCCTCCGGCCCGAACTGCGCGGCGGCCGCCTTGGTCGCGAGCAGCAGGCCGAGCACGTTGGTGTCGAAGTGCCGATGGAACTCCTCTTCTGTGACCTCTTCAATTGTGCCGAACCTATAGACTCCCGCGCTGTTCACCAGGATACCGACGGTTCCGAAGGTGCTCTTCGCCTGTGCGAAGATCCGGTCCACGTCGGCCGCCTTCGCGACGTTTCCTTGGACCGCCACCGCCCTGCCGCCGGAGCCCTCGATGTCGGCGACCACCTTCTCCGCGCCCTCGCGATCGCTCGCGTAATTTACGACGACCGCTGCACCCGCTGCCGCCAACTGCTTAGCTATCTCCGCGCCTATTCCCTTCGACGCGCCCGTGACGACGGCGACCCGGCCTGTCAGTTTGCTCATCGTTCTGCTCCCGGTTTTGGAACTGATAGTCGGATGTCCATTTGGTGTCTCGCGTTGAGCACATTTCAAGTAGGGCAATGGAAAGTGACCCAGAACTGGCACAGCTTAGGCGCTGATGGTGTAGTGCCGGAACGACAGCAGCGCCCACTTGCCCTAGCGGGCGGTGTTGGCAGCCCTCGGACATGGCGATCAGAGGTCTGCTTGCTATCACCCAGAGCCGCCGGTTTGGTCGCGATCTGAAGCGGACATTCGCACCGGATGCATGACGTGGCCCCCTCGACTTGCGCTCGCATGTCGTTAACGCAACGCTTGGATGGATCGCTGCCAAAGCGTCAACCTGGGGGGACAAAGAATTGCCAGGCAATAGAGATGACCTATTCAGGGAGAAAAGGTGCCGACCTTTTCGTTGGTCTCCCGGCTTCTGAGTTCCGCCCTCCCTCTGAACATCGCGTTCCTCGCGTAGGGACCTGCCAGGGTACTACCGTGGCAGCCCTTTGGGTAGGAAGCTGCGCGCTGCATCACACGCCGGGAGCGTGGACCATTTGCACGACCTTCGGAACCATTAACCGCCGAACCGCCTCCTGAGCGGTTGCGCCCGGGAAGCGGCATCGCAGGCTTCTCGCAAGCCGGCGGGTGGATTAGCCTGACGCAAGCAAAGGGCTTGTGCACCACGTCGGTTGAAGTCGTGCAAGACACATCCGGAAATCAGTCCGTTCATAGTGTCGCTCGGGCGGGCACCGATTCTCGGCCGGTGCTGGTCTTTGACGGCGATTGTGGGTTTTGTGGCTACTGGGCGCGCTACTGGCAGAAACTCACAGGTGACAGCGTCGATTACAAGCCGTATCAGGAAGTTGCCACGCAATACCCTTCGATCCCGGTCGCCGAATTTCGACGCGCAGTACAATACTTTACCGCCGACGGGCAACAAGCAAGCGCCGCCGAAGCCAGCTTCCTGACGTTGAGTCACGCGCGCGGCAAGCGATTTTGGCTGGCGCTCTACAGACACCTGCCCGGTTTTGCCGGCGTCTCAGAACTGATTTACGCCTTCATCGCCGCGCACCGTGAGGCGTTTTATCGCGCCAGCCTGCTGCTGTGGGGGAGGGACCACGAACCGCCGCGATACGATCTTGTCGCTTTCCTGTTCCTGCGCCTGTTTGGGCTGATCTACCTGGCGGCGTTTGTCTCCTTCGGCGTCCAGGCGCAGGGGCTGATAGGGAGCCATGGCATCCTGCCATTGCCCGACATGGTCGACGCTGTCGCCAGTCGGGTTGGACCAGAGCGTTTCTTCCTGATGCCGATGGTGTTCTGGTGGAACGCCAGCGACTTCGCCATCCATGCGGTTTGCTGGGCGGGGGCCGGGCTGTCACTGCTGCTGGTTTTCAACGTGCTGCCGCGCCTCAGCCTGTTTCTGCTCTATGTGCTGTATCTGTCGCTGTTTTACGCCGGGCAGATCTTCATGGACTTTCAATGGGACACGTTCTTGCTGGAGACCGGGTTTCTGGCGCTGATACTGAGTTTCGCCACGACGCCGGGTGTATGGCTGCTGCGGTGGCTGCTGTTCCGCTTCATGTTCATGTCGGGTATGGTCAAGCTGCTGAGCGGCGATCCTAACTGGTGGGACCTATCGGCGCTGTCCTACCATTTTCTGACTCAGCCACTGCCCACGCCGCTGGCCTGGTACGCGGCGCAACTGCCGCTGGGCATGCTGAAATTCGCCACCGGCGCCACGTTTTTTGTCGAACTGGTCTTGCCGTTCCTTATCTTCTGCCCGCGTCGGCTGCGTTTTGTTGCGGCCTTTGGCATCCTGCTGCTGCAGAGCTGTATTTTGATGACCGGTAACTACAACTGGTTCAATCTGCAAACCATGCTGCTATGCCTGCCACTGTTCGACGACGCGGCGCTGCAAAAGATCGTGCCGCGACCCCTGATCCGGCCGCTGCAGGCACGAGCGCAAAACAAGACGCCGGGCAGAGGGAGTATGGCCATCGTCGGGGTGCTGGCACCGCTGATCGTGCTCTGCGGCCTGGTGAAGATGGATGAGCGCTTTGGCGGGAGACCCCCCGCCGTGGCGCAGGCGCTGGACCACTTGGTCGATCCGCTGCGCATCGTCAGCAGTTATGGGCTGTTCGCGATCATGACCACGGAGCGCGACGAGATCGTCATTGAGGGTTCGGACGACGGCATCGAATGGCGCGAATACGAATTCCGCTACAAGCCCGGGGATGTCGCGCGCCGTCCGCGCTGGAACATCCCACACCAGCCGCGCCTGGACTGGCAGATGTGGTTCGCCGCGCTCGAGGACGTGCGGCGCCTGCCGTGGTTCTGGCAATTCATGCGGCGGCTCCTGGAGAATGAGCCGACGGTGACGACACTACTGGAAAAAAATCCCTTTCCGGACAAGCCCCCGCGCTATGTGCGCGCGCAACTCTACCGCTACACCTATGCCGGCAGCGCGGAGAAAGCCACGGGGCTATGGTGGGACCGGCGGCCGTTAGGGCTCTACTTTCCTGCAGTGCAACTGCGAGACGAGTAAGGCGTTGGCGAACGATTTGGGTTCCGTCAGACCGTGCGCCGACTGCAGAGTCAGCTTTTTTTCTATTGTGCTGTTCACGACGAGGACATCACGCGGAGGGCTGTCAGGTTGCCGTTGATGACCGAACTGCTGGCTCAGGGACAACAACGTGTTATGACCGCCGATGATTTGGCAGTATCTTGAAGGTTTGCATTCCACGCGGTCCCAGGCGTGCGGAACAACTGTCGCTTCGACCCGACTGGGCCGTAAGCTGGTTCTATGGCCAATACCCGAAAGCGGACATGCGATGCTGTCCGGCAGGCATCGACTGGATCCCGGATGATGTTTGGGCCAAAGCATAAGCAATGACTCCCGGTGGTCTCGGCGTCTGATGGGACGCCGAACCCGCACGTCAGGTGAGTATTCAGTTCGGTACAACTTGGGTGCGTTCAGGACGTTCGGCGCTTCTCGTGGTTCCTTCGGAGATTGTGCAAGACGGGTGTAACATCCTCATTATTCCAGTCCATGCCGACGGCGCGCGGATTGCTGCCCTCAAGCAACGAAGATGGCTCCACGATCCACGGCTAATCAATCCGGCTTGAAAGTTTCGGCGCACCCAAATCCGGAGGGTGGCTGCGTTTCGTGAGTGCCGACATGAAGATCGTGAAGACGAATACGGACGTGATCATAGCGCGACTCTTTTCATTCAGTCCGCTGCGACGGTCGTCCGGGGCGGGGATGCTGCAGACCCGCCACCACCATGGAGAGGAGCGCGTCGATCATGTCGTCGACCGAGAGGTCGGGCCGCGGAATGCTGTCGATCGCGAGCATCGTCAGGCCGTGTGTCGCGGACCAGACGCTGAGTGCGGCCAGGGCGAGAGCCTTCGGGTCGTCGGGCGGAACGTCAAACGCACCCGATCGGGCGCCCTGCAGGATCACATGCTCCAGCACCGCTCTGGCGGCGGCGCCCGCCGCCGTGGCAACCGTCGGGCGGGCGGCGGAACCCGCGTTGGACAACGCCGGGCCGAACATCAGCCGATAGCGCGCCGGGTTTTCGAGCCCGAGTCGCAGATAGGTCCGGCAGATCGCGACCAGGCGCGCTTCCGGATCGTCGATCCCGGTCACCGCGCGGAGCAGACCGTCGCGCAGCCGCTCGAAGCCGACAGCAGCGACGGCAGCGAGCAGATCCAGCTTTTCCGGAAAATGATTGTACGGTGCCCGATGACTTACGCCGGCCCGACGGGCCACCTCTCGGAGGGAGAAGGTCCAGTCCTGCTCCTCGGTGACCAATTGCAGCGCCGTCTCGATGAGCGCGCGGCGCAGATCGCCATGGTGATAGGGCTGTGGCTTGGCAGGGCGAATTTTCTTCGGCACCGCTCCTCCTGGGTGTTGACACCGGATACATCGTGATGTAAGCAATGTCTACATCGACCGGCCGCATGTCAATCGTCCCGATGTGGCCACCTCTAATCGTTGACACACCAAGGAGAGAGCCATGCGACAGGAACAGCTGCTGGCGACCGTTCGCGACCGTGTCACATCCGAGGAATGGGAGCAGCGCGTGGCCCTGGCGGCCACCTATCGGCTGGTTGCCCATTTCGGCTGGGACGACCTCATCTTCACGCATCTGTCGGCACGCGTGCCGGGCCCGGACCACCATTTCCTGATCAACCCCTACGGGATGACATTCGATGAAATCACCGCGTCCAGCCTCGTGAAGGTGGACCAAGGCGGCGACAAGGTCATGGATTCACCATACGAGATCAATCCAGCGGGCTTTACCATCCACAGTGCGATCCATGCCGCACGCGATGACGCAAAGTGTGTGCTTCACGTGCATAGCGTCAATGGTACCGCTGTGTCTGCGCAGCGAGACGGTCTGCTGCCTATTTCGCAGCAATCTATTTTCGTGCTGTCGTCGCTGGCATACCACGACTATGAAGGCGTGGCCTTGCGCGAAGATGAGAAACCGCGACTCGTGCGCGATCTAGGAGACAAGAACTTCTTCATGTTGCGCAACCACGGTCTGATCACCGTTGCCGACAACATTCCCGATGCGTTTCTGTTCATGTACACGTTCGAATCCGCCTGCATGATTCAGGTACGGGCACAGGCTGGCGGTGGAGAGCTTGTCCTGGTCGATCCGTCGATCATCGCAACTGCCAAGCAGCAGGCTGCGACAGTGACAAAATCGGCGATCGGCACGCTGGCGTGGCCTGGACTGCTGCGCAAGCTCGATCGGATCGATCCTTCATACCGTCACTAGAAACCCAAGGTGCTTGAACGATTTTCTGATGGGAGACTTGCCATGGAAACCATCAACCGTAATCGCGCTCAGTTTCACGCGATGACTCAAAGCACTCGTGACGAGTGGCAACTGATCGGCCGCGAGCTGGAGCACTTCGCAAGCAAACTTCCGGAGCGTCTCATCGCGCATCTCGACCTGCTCCGCGGCGATCACGGCGGCTTCCCCGTTGATCGGCTTGAGCATTGTCTGCAAACCGCGACCCGCGCGTACCAGGCTGAGCGCGACGAAGAGTATGTCGTCTGCGCCCTGTTGCACGATATCGGCGATACGCTCGGCCCGTACAACCATGCAGACGTTGCAGCCGTCGTCGTCCAGCCCTTCGTGTCCGAGGCGAACCACTGGATGGTCGAGCATCATGGCGTTTTCCAGGGCTACTATTTCTTCCACTTCCTCGGGCTCGACCGGGACCAGCGCGAGCAATTCCGCGGTCATCCACATTTCGACAGGACCGAAGAATTCTGCCGCCTATTCGACCAAGTCGCCTTCGATCCCAACTTCAAATCGATGCCGCTCAGCGCGTTCGAGCCGATGTTGCAGAGGGTGTTCGGCCACCCGCGCCGATCGATCTATCTTACCCCCGCTTCCGATCCGGAGCGATGAGGAACGGTTCCTCCACACGCTGAAACCGTGACAACACGTGGCATGCCATATCTCCATATCGACCTTGCCACGAAACATGCGTTCGGGGTCAAGCGTGCCAATGAGAGGTACTTGGTAAAGGCATCTGGCAGGTCTTTTCTCTCGCCGAGGCTGGATGACGCGGCGTCGGTGGTCTCTAGATCTGGGGCGACATCTCTGGTCGATAAATGACCGCATCTTGGAGCTTCAATTGGACGAAGATCATCACTCCAACCGTCACGACCGGTCTCTCGCGTTGGCTTTCCATTGACGTACTGGTTGGTCATGGGATAAACGATACCCGCCCTGGGAGACTCCTCCCCAGATTGATGCCATACGAGTATGGACCCAAGCTTCAGTCAGTTCCGGTATTTTTGTGCTGTGGCGGAATGCCGGAATTTCGGACGCGCGGCGAAGCGGCTGAACATGTCGCAACCGCCGCTCAGCCGACAGATTGCTATGTTGGAGCAAAAGCTTGGCACTCGGCTTTTCGAGCGCTCGCAGAAGGGCGCGGAGCTGACCCCAGCAGGCCGGCAATTCTACATCGATGCTCAGGCGGTGCTTCGTCTCGTCCAGCAGGCTGGACGCAATGCCACCGCCGCCAGCCGAGGAGAGGTCGGCGAGTTGTCCATCGGCTTCGCTATGTGCGCCGCACACAGTGTGGTGCCCCCGCTAACCCGGCTTTACATGTCAGCTTACCCAAACGTGCGTCTGCATATTCGTGAGGTTATGCCGAAGGCTCTAGAAGACGAGCTCAAGGACGGTTCGATAGACCTTGGCATCACATTTCCTGGAATTGGCACCCCCGACGTTCAAACTACTCTTTTGCTGCACGAGCCGATGTCACTGGTGGTTGCGCATGATCATCCACTTGCGAGGAAGCGCCAAGTAGATGTGGCTGAACTCGTGAACGACACGTTCTTAATTGTGCCCCAAGAGCAGGGACCATCGCTCTACCAAAGCATCGTCAGCCGCTGCCAGTTAGCAGGGTTCACGCCACGGATCGGGCTCGAGGTTCACTTGATGCAGACGATTGTCAGTTTCGTGGCGGCCGGACTTGGGATTGCGTTTGTGCCTGCTTCCATGCGCCACGCACAGGTACACGGAGCGGTATTCAAATCGATAACCGAACCTCCGACTCTCGACCATCTTCTGATATGGAAGTCGGCTAATAAGAATCCTTGCATGGCCGGCTTGATAGACATCGCTCGAAACCTTGCGGTACTGCTCTCCCATGGCGGTAAGCGTGGCCCCAATCCGGTGGTTGGGACGGCGCCCTCGAAACAGCGCGGCCGATAAGCCAAACTCAAACATGTCGGCCTGGGCGGTTGCGGTCTGACGAGTCGGGGCTTGAGCCCGGCGGCCTCGACCTGACGTCGTAACTGCCAGCGACGCT
>JASHVB010000386.1 GCA_030039695.1 Acetobacteraceae bacterium | reverse complement strand
CGCAATATCTTCAATGAATTTTCAACGATCGGGTTGTCAAGCGGCGCCGCACAGCAATAACTGTCATCGGCTATGAACTTTGACGCCTTCGTCCCTTAATCGTTATCGCTATTTTCGGGCAATTCTGACGCCCCAGGACATTGGTATTGTCGCGGTGGGTACGACCACGGATACATCGGGGAAAGGCGGCCAGATGCGACACCCAGAGTCGCCGGCCGGAGATTTGGTCTACCTGAACGGCTCTACCGAAGCCGGCACGCTCATCCGCGATTTGGGCCTGATCAGCTTGGTAGTGAGAGCCATATCGAGATCTTTCGACGCCCTTTTGTCGCAGCCAGGTTCTTGATCGTCCGCCGCTGAGGGGATTTCAGCTGCCGTTTGGGTGTTATACAACGGCCAGATGCATGGTGGCGGCGGGGCGATGCATCGAGAGTAGGGGCCGGTTCTTTCAACTCTGTTCTGTGCGTTGCGTTGACCGAGTCTCAAGAGCTGGATACCGATTTCCGAGTGGCCATAGGTGCCGACCGGCACCTACACCAAGGACAGAGCGCTAAAGCCCGCGAGGAACTGCTGGAAGATCGATGTTCAGCTGAACTCTGTTCACGCGCGAAGAGATCGACGAGATCGGCATCCATCTCGCGACGCTCTGAAGCCCGCACTGCGAGCCGGTCAGAGAGGCCTCGCCGATATTGCGTGGGAGATCGACCGACCAGGTTGCGGCAGGCAACGGCGAACGAGCTGGTATCCGCAAAGCCGACCATGAGCGCTTTAGCGTGAACGCGCATTGGCTACGAAAGTAGGTCGCTACCATGGGATGTAAAATCCTCACTGTTTGGTTGCGGACGCATTATGGTGGTGCGTTGAATAGCCGTCGTTCGCGGCGTTCGCCATTCTTCTGGCGTCCGCTAATACGTCCGCTAATATAAGCCCCAATCCGACAACCGCTTTCGGACCCACATCGGTTGCTGCGATGGCTGCGCGGCCCGTCTCGGTTTCCGCATCTCGGACCAGACGGTTGCCGCCACTGTGGCGCTGTATTTCACAGCGCCGTGCTTCACAGCGCCGTCGTCACGCAATCATCTCGCGATCCCTCGGGAACGGTTTGCTAGCGCTTCCTGGCTCAGGCCGATGGCAAGGGGGGAGTAACGCGGCATGCTGGAAGGGCCCTTCGGCGAACTGATCCCGCTTCCGCGTCCGAAGCCTGCTACGCCTGCTACGCCGAGCCTTCCCTCGTCGGAGGCGGGGTATGCGTCGGCCGTGTCGAGCGGGAACACGGCGGCGCAGAGTGCCGCGCTCAGCACGTTGGAGGCGGCTGCGTGGTCGGCGGTGATGGCAGAGTATCTGCAGTCGGAGCACGTGTCGGCGGCGCCGGGGACCGCGTCGTATGGGAAGGCGGAACAGACGCTTCTGAACAATCCCACGGCGCTGGCAGCAGTGACGGCGCAGGTGGTGTCCGGGCAGAGCGCGAACCTGAAGGCGGACGGGCTTTCGCCGACGGATATTCTGGATGCGACCCAGGCGAGCGAGATTGTGCTGCGGGCGCAGTTTGCTGTGGCCAGCAAGACGTCGGCGAACGGCGCGGTGCAGCTGTCATCGCTGGCGAAGGGGTTCGCGCCCGGTGATCTGTCGCCCGCGGCGACGCAGACGGCGCTGCTCGCGCTGACGCAGGGATTGACGGGTGCCAGCCCGGGGGTGGTGAACGCGGTGCTGGGCAGTGCCTGGGTGCGGTCGCTGGGGCAGAGCGTCGCGGACCAGGCGATGCCCGGCGGGACGGTGTCGGCGCAGAGCGTTCAGACATTGGCGCAGACGCTGGCGCAGACGGACCCGCGGCTGGCGGCCTGGATCGTTAGCAACGCGACGACGAGCAGCGGCCACAGCCTGCTGGCGGGGCTGCAGGCGTTCATCAGCGATCCGAGCAACGGGAGCGGCACGACGCTGGTGTATCTGGCGGATCTCTATGCGACGGTCGACCCGGCCGGCGGCGCGCCGACGACGACGGTGGATCCGGGATCGCCGCTGAATGCGTTCTCCGTCAACGGCGCCAGCGTGGGTAATGAGCTGGCGTCCTGGGTCTACGCCCGCTGGACCAGCTCCAACGTCGTGCAAACCTATAACCAGGGCGGTCGCGCTGAGGCCCTGAGTGGCCCGAGCGTCGTCGATTACGGGGCGCAGGACGCGCAGGCCATCGAAACGGCGCTGACCGGGAAGGTAGACAGCGGTTCGGCCGGGCTGCCGCGCGGAATGTTCTATGCAGTGCTGGATATGGCGCGCACACATGGTCTGCTGACCCCGGGCTCGCCGGCCGCGGCGAAGGCGGACGGCGTCTTCCAGACCCTGCAGCAGTTCCTCGGCCCTGATCCGGCGCCGGATCGCACCGCGCTCGCTCTCGATCCGGCGCATCCCACCGCGTCGCAGGAGCTGGCGATCGTGACGCGCCTGCAGCAGGAGCTGGATGCCGAGGAAGCGAAGCTGGCGAAGGCGTTGCCGGCCGGCTCGTCGGTCTCGGGCACGCAGATCTGGCAGTTGGCGGCGGAGCAGGTGGAGCTGACCGACCCGCAATACACCACCAGCGATGCGACGGCCCTGGCGCAGATGACTGTGCAGGGGGTGGAGACTTCGCTGCTGGCGACGGCGGCCAGGAGCAAAACGTATCTCTCGCCGAATGCGGCGACGGATGCGGCGGCACGGGTGGTGGGTCAGTGGAACCTGTTCACGCCGAGCGTGGTGCGCCAGGCGACGGCCGGGCTTCTGGCGCCGGAGCCGGCGGCGGGTCCGTCGGCGCAGGCGGTGGCGAACCTGTACGCGGACTTCGCGGCGGGGAAGATCTCGACGGCGCAGTTGCACACCCAGCTCGTTGCGTGGCTGCAAGAAGCCTATCCGAAGCTGTCGCTCACCGCGCTGCTGAACGATCCGCGCGATCAGAACGAACTCACCGAGGCCTACACGCAGCTTGTCATGGCGGCGCCGAGTTCGGTGCAGACGCGGCTGTCGACGGACGTGCAGGCGGGCCTCTTCGTCGCTCAAACCCTGGGTTCGGGCCCGCAGGCGGCGGCGCTGCGCGCGGTGCTGGATGGCAAGGACCCGGCGAACCTCAAGGGCGGGCCAGCTCCGGCCTTGCTGGCGTCGCTGAATACCCTGCTCGGCAGCCTGCCGACGCTCAGCCCGGCGGTGCAGGCGGCGGTGCTCTCGGACGGGCGGGTCGCGGCCCTGCTGAAGGCGACGACCGGGGCCTCGGCGGCAAGCATCGACAGCACGCTGGCGCCGCTGTTGCGGAGCTATCAGTCGGCCTCGCCGAGTGAGCGCGAGACGCTGGTCAGCGAGGGGCTGTCGACGGTGGCGCGCGAGGTCGCAGTGTATGAAGCCGGCGGGCTTGGCGCTGGCAGCCCCGGCCGCGCCGCGGTGGTGGCACTGCTGAACCAACCTGCCGTGCAAACACTGCTGAAGGATGCGAAGGCACAATCCACCAGCCTGGCGGGGCTGGCGCCGTTGCTGCAGGCCGCACAGGGATCGGCAGTGCTCAGCGTTGCGCTTTACGCCCAGGCGGCGCCGGCGGTCCGCACGCAACTGACGAAGCTCGACATCACCAACGCCACGAGCCTGCAGGAGGCGGGGTCGATCTATTCTGTGCTGTCGGCGGCGGCCTCGATCCTGCCGGCGGACCTGACCAGCCTGCTCGGCGCGGTGCTGCCGCGCGGCTCGGTGCCGACCGACGCCGCCTCCTATCTGGCCAGTCCCGATGCGCTGCTCGGCGACTACCGTGCACAGGTAGCGACGGCGATCCGGGCGCAGATCACGACGGCGCCGACCACGCGGGTGGTCACGTCGGGCGGGGGCCGCTTCGTGACGCAATCCGTCGTGGAGACGGCGCAGGGTCAGATACAGCAGGCGTTCACGCAGGGGGTGAAGCAAGCCGTGCAGGCGGGCGACGGCGGGCTGTTCGCGGACCTCGTGGATCCGCCATCAGGCAGCAGGTCGGGCACCAGCGGCACGCCTGCGATCAGCGCGTCGACGCCGGAGGGGCCGTTGATCTGGCAGGCCCTCGGCGCCACGCCACCTGCAGCCGGAAGCAGCGGGTCGTCGAGCCAGGACCCGACGGCGCAGGCGCTCGCCAATGCCCAGCAGATCGACGGCATCCGCTTCCAGGCGGCCACCACGACGACGCAGTTGAGCACCCTGGTGGGGGAAGCTTATGGCCTGCCGCCCGATGCGGCCGGGACCTATGCGGCGGATACACTGGTCTACGGCACAACAACGATCGGCGACATCGTCAAGCAGTTGCAACAGACATCCGGCGCACCGGCGTCGATCACGAAACCCGTGCTGGTGCGGGCGGTGCCGCTGCTGATCGACGGCGTGTCGTCGTCGGCCTTCGAGGTGAAGACCGCCAGCGGCACGCAGGTGCTTGGCCCCGACGGCCAAGTCTACGCCAATTGGACGACGTTCTGGAACCAGGGGGTTGGCACCGACCTGGAGCACTCCGAGGTCGTCGCGGCGACCGGGGGGGCGGCGCTGTCGACGGCCGCCCTGCAGGGCGGTGCGGCGGTGTCGCAGCATCAGGCGGACCTGCCGACCGACATGATGCCCGAGCTGGTGCTGGGGATCGTCATGGGGGTCGTGACGGTGGCCCTCGGTGTCGCGACGCTGGGGATG
>JASHVB010000385.1 GCA_030039695.1 Acetobacteraceae bacterium | reverse complement strand
GTGGATCACCAGCGGATCGGTCGCCGGTCGCTTCAGGATCGCATCTTCCCTGCCTGTCAGATGATCGCGGGACATCGCGTAGGAGAACGGGAAGGAGTCGGCGATGTTGAAATGGTCCTCATACTGCTGGCCGCCGGACACGATTGGACTGGCGAACCGATGGTTCAGCCATTTGCGCCCGGCGCCGGCGACGTGCGGCAGCACACCATCGAACACGCGGCGGCCTTCGGCATCGGCATTGAAGCCGCGATAGACGAAATCGCGCAGGCAGCGACCGGTCTGCGAGCGGCCCCACGCGTAGGCTTTCTCCACACCACGCAGGGGATTGGCGTCGGAGTGATCGTATTTCAGGAAGCTGACCGCCTCGCGCACCACCACGTGGCCGAGGCCCATCACCTTCGGATCACGTGCGGTATAGAGCAGTTCATAAATCCAGCCTGGCTGGAATCCGGCGGGCAAATAGATATGCCGGTCCGAGGGCACCACAGCTTGTTCCGGCGTCGCCGTCTCACCGCCCGAGCCGAATTCAATGCAGGCAAATTGCCACTGGTGAGGTGGAATCGCCTCCGGCGTGTCGTACGGATAACGCCGCCGAGTTAGGGTCGCTTGTGTCGTGTCGCGCGAGAAGGTGGGAAAGCTGTGCGCGGCAATCCGGCCGCTGAGCGGAAAGCAGGTGATGCCCGGAACATCGGCGATGTACTCGACGCGTGCCGTGCCAGTGATGGGCGAACCGTCTGGCTGCGAGGCGACCGGCACGTCCAACACCATGCGACCGTTGCCGGGCAGCAGATCGCCCTCCCACGCCACCCAGACCACACTGTAGCCGCGCCTCATGAAAAAGCCGTTGCCGGCATGCCCGAGAGTCAGCGGATCGTTGCTGTGCAACGCATCGTTGAAGAACTGCAGCGCGCGCTTATGTCCGCGGTTGCCATAGTCATAGAACATGCGCCGGTTGCCACGCGCGAAATCAACCGGCTTCAGGATCATGCAATCGGCTGCGAAATGGACCATCCCCCGCGCGTCGCGCGGCGCCTTGTCCAGATCGACCACATCGCGCTGCGCCGGCGCCAGCGGATCGACGGCGAAATGCGCGCGCCCCATCAGGCGCTCATAGGCGCCCACCACACCGAATTCGTGTCCGCCGGCGAACGGGCGGCGATCGGTGATGCGGAATTCGACGATGCTGGACATGGCCTGCCTTCCAGTTCCTGTCGTTGCGAGAAGCGCCGCGACAAAGCAATCCAAGGCGGGAGAGTGCGTCGCTGTGGCGCTTCTCGCAATCACAGGGAGGACGCGCATTCTCTTGTCCGGCTTGCGCGCGCTCGCGCACGGCGCGTGCTGTTTCATTGTGCGTCCGTCTTCGAGCGCCTCGAATTCAGCCAAAGGACACACGGACGCGGAAGGTCTCCCTCATCGCCATACTCACCTCCCCCTCCTTGCTCCGTGCCTGGGCGCGTGCGAACCGGCCGCGCCGAGGATGGCGCTGCTGGAGGTATTGTCTGCGAAACAGCGGTCGGGATCGTCGGCGGACCGGGCGGCGTGGCCGGCGGCGCGCTGATCGGTCGCGTGCCTGGCAGGCTGACGGGGTGCGAGCAACCCAAGCGCCATACAACTCGCCCCCTGCCGTGGCATGACGACAGCGAGACCGGCCAGAAAGCGGTGCAGCACCTGGCCCAATGACGCGCCGCCGGCAGGATCTCCGACCCGCCTGGCATGTTTGCGCCTGCGGTCGGTCGGGCCTATAGGGGCGCCACCCATGCCTGCCGATCCCTCCCGCCGTCGCCGACTGCGCGTCTACGCCACCGTTGGAGGACTGCTGCTCGCGGTCGGCGTGATGACCACGCTGGTCTCCTATTCGGTCACGCTCTACCGGCTGTTTTGCTCGGTCACCGGTGCCGGCGGCTACACTCAGCGCGCCACCACAGATGACGCCGCCAAATCAGCGCGCGTGGTGAATGTCTGGTTCAACACCAATGTTGCGCCGGGACTGGCCTGGCGCTTCGAGCCGGTGCAGCGCAGCGTCAACGTGCATCTCGGGCAGAACACGCTGGTGTTTTTCACCGCCGAGAATACATCAGACCATACGATCGTGGGCCACGCGACATTCAACGTGGCACCCAGCGAGGTCGGCCTTTATTTCAAGAAAATCCAGTGCTTCTGCTTCACCGAGGAGCGCCTTGGACCGCACCAGAAGGTGGAGATGCCGGTCGATTTCTTTGTCGATCCGCGGATGGCGAAAGACCCCGACCTGACGGACACCAGCAATATCACGCTGTCGTACACGTTCTTTGAATCGAAAGATCCGGCGGGCGCGCAGAACCTCTCGCGCTTCGACAAGGAGCCAGCCAATCCGGCTGCTGGACAGGAGATATTCGCCACCACCTGCAGCGGGTGCCACGCGCTGGATCACAACAAGGTCGGCCCGATGCTGGAGGACGTCGTCGGGCGGACGGCCGGCACCGTGCCTGGCTATCCGTACTCCGCGGCGCTGGCGCGTGCGGGTGTGGTCTGGGACGCCGACACCCTGGACAAATGGCTCGCCAATCCGCAGGCCTTCATCGCCGGCGCCGAGATGTCGTTCCACTTGCCGGACCCGCTGCGCCGGCGGGACGTGATTGCTTATCTCGCGACGCTGAAAGCGCGGCCAGCGGCTCACGTCGCCAAACAGTCAGCGCCGCATCCGGGATAGGCGCCGCGAGCCCGTGTCTCATTGCGGCTTCGCCCGGTCGAGGCACCCCTGCCGCGTGCGTGGCGGCGAGGCGCGATAACACGGTGCCGATCGGCGCAGAGCCCGTCCGAAACGCGCACCAGCCAATCGTGGACGAGATGGTCCGCTGCGTTGCGGTTAGGCACCCGGGCGGCCGCGTAGCGCCGCAGCGTGGGGCTCCAGCCCTCCGTCCGTAGGAGGACGCCAGGACCGCTCGCGCCAACCCGCGCTGCGGCGCGGACGCGTCAAAGCGTGTCGGCCTCTCCCCTCCGCCCGGGAGAGAGGGGTTGCGGAGGGGCGCTGTGAAGGTCTAGTGCGCCGTTCCACCCCTGCCACCGGGAGGGGGAGGGTGACATGCCATCTCGCTGTCGTTGACCGAGGGGATTGGGGGTCCTATCTGCCTGCGGCGGACCCTGGCCGGCGCCGGGTCGCGCCGCCGTGGAAGGTTCGCATGCTCGCTTCGATCGCCCGTGCCATTTTTGGCACATCCAATGACCGCGCCCTGAAGGGGTATCAGCGCCACGTGCCCCAGATCAACGCGCTGGAACCGGCCATGGAGGCTCTGTCGGACGAGGCGCTGGCCGCCAAGACGGTCGAATTCCGCGAACGCCTCGCTGACGGCGCCACGCTGGATGAACTGCTGCCGGAGGCGTTTGCGACGGTGCGCGAGGCAGCGAAGCGGACGCTGGGGCAGCGCCATTTCGACGTTCAGCTCGTCGGCGGAATGGTGTTGCACGATGGCAAGATCTCCGAGATGAAGACCGGCGAGGGCAAGACGCTGGTCGCAACCCTACCCGTCTATTTGAACGCGCTCGCCAGCCAGGGCGTGCACGTGGTCACCGTGAATGACTACCTGGCCCGCCGCGACGCCGAGTGGATGGGAGAGATCTACAAGTTCCTCGGCATGACGGTGGGCGTGATCGTACACGGCCTGGATGACGACATGCGGCGGGCACAGTACGCCTGCGACATCACCTACGGCACCAACAACGAGTTCGGCTTCGACTATCTGCGCGACAACATGAAGTACCGGCTGGAGGACATGGTCCAGCGGGAGTTCTTCTACGGCATCGTCGACGAAGTGGACTCGATCCTGGTCGACGAAGCGCGCACGCCCTTGATCATTTCCGGCCCGGCCGAGGACAGCTCCGACCTGTATCGCCGGGTGAACGGCGTGGTGGCGGACCTGGTGAGGGACGTGGAGACCTACGAAAAGGACGAGAAGTTCCGCACCGTCTCGCTGACCGAAATGGGATCTGAGCGTGTCGAAGACATGCTCCGTGCCGCCGGCGTGCTGACTGAGGGCAATCTTTACGACATCTTCAACGTTTCGGTCGTGCATCACGTGCAGCAGTCGCTGCGGGCCCATACCCTGTTCGCGCGCGATGTCGATTACATCGTGCGACAGGACCAGATCATCATCATCGACGAGTTCACCGGCCGCATGATGCAGGGCCGGCGCTATTCCGACGGGTTGCACCAGGCGCTGGAGGCGAAAGAGAACGTCACTGTCCAGGCCGAGAACCAGACGCTCGCGTCGATCACCTTCCAAAACTATTTCCGCCTGTATCCCAAGCTGGGCGGCATGACCGGCACGGCGATGACCGAAGCCGACGAATTCGCGGAAATCTACAAGTTGGACGTGGTGGAGATTCCCACCAACGTGCCGTGCATCCGCAACGACGAGGATGATGAAGTCTACCGAACCGCTGCGGAGAAATACGAGGCGGTTGCGGCGCTCATTGAGGACGCGCGGGGGCGCGGCCAGCCTGTGCTGGTGGGCACCACCTCGATCGAGAAGAGCGAGATAATCAGCGAAGTCCTGAAAAAGAAACGCGTGAAGCACTCGGTGCTAAACGCCCGGTTCCATGAGCAGGAGGCGGAGATCGTGGCGCAGGCCGGCGCGCCAGGGGCGGTGACGATCGCGACCAACATGGCCGGTCGTGGCACCGACATCAAACTCGGCGGCAATCTCGAGATGCGGCTGGCGAAAGAGCTGGCCGGCATCGAGGATACCGGCCTGCGTGCGACGCGCGAGGCAGAAATTCACGACGAAATCGCGCGCGCACACGAGCAGGTGAAGGAAGCCGGCGGGTTGTTTGTGATCGGCACCGAACGTCACGAGAGCCGGCGTATCGATAACCAGTTGCGCGGCCGTTCGGGACGCCAGGGCGATCCGGGGCGCTCGCGCTTCTTCCTGTCACTGGAAGATGATTTGATGCGCATCTTCGGCTCCGACCGGATGGGCGGGATGCTGCAGAAGCTGGGGCTGAAGCAGGGTGAGGCGATCGTCCATCCGTGGATCAACAAGGCCCTGGAGAAGGCGCAGAAGAAGGTCGAAGAACGCA
>JASHVB010000384.1 GCA_030039695.1 Acetobacteraceae bacterium | reverse complement strand
CGGGATAAACGAACCTACTTTAGACCTTGTTAGGCCGGCTTCCCTCCCCTGGCTTAATTCTACTGCGGCCGGCCCTGTTCCCCGGAGGCCGGCCGTCCTTCTTTGCGAGCAAACCGGATTACCTGTCATCACGGCGAAAGCTAACGATGCAGCATCAAAGCAGGGACATGTTGCAGCCCTGAAGGTTGTAGCGTTGGGTTGCACAGTCATCCGGCAGAGCTCAGCAAACTACATCATTCACACGAGGCAGCGTTGACCAGAACGACCGCCTCCGTGCCGCGGCCAGCCGCTTGGTTCTGGCATGGTCACGTCGCAGTGGTCAGGTCAGCCGTAACCACCCCACGATCATCCGGAATAGAACCGCAGTACAAGGTGACGGTGGTGCAAGGCGCGGGCTGTCCCCCTCCCCTGCCCTCGCCTGGTCCGTCCCGGTGTGTGGAACGATCCGCTCCGCTGGCGCCATGCGGCCCGCTCGGTCCGCCGGTCGCGGCCGCAGCGCGAACCCGAGCACCGGGAGCGCCCCGTCGGAGCAGTGATCGCCCGATGCGGCGTTTCGCCACAGGGTGAAGAAGCCCTAGTCCTCAACGGCCTAGTCACGGCTCGGTGATCAGACCTGGTAGTCCTCGGATGTGGGGCGATACGCCTTTTTAAGGAGTTTTTTGAATTGAACCCAGGAACGGCAATCGCGCCGGCGATCTACTCTCCGTGCCTGCCAGGCGGCCGCACCAGGAAATGCGAGTGCGCCAAGCGGGCAGCCCACAGTGCAGCAGCTACTTTCTTGATACGAGGTCGTGACATGAAATTCATGATAATCGCCGGCGTGGCAACGATGGTCGTGGCGCTTTCTCCGGCAATATCGTCTGCTGCCTCCGCAGCCGGAGACCAATATGCGACAACGAGCCCTTCCACCGCGGCCCGGCATGGCGCTTTTATTGGCGATGGATCAACCCCGGGGTACGCTTGGACTCAGCAGGAACTGACCACTGAGCCCGGTTACAGTGTGGGTACCGGCGCCTCACAAAAAGGGATGGTTGCCTACCACGATCCCTCGGCACCCGCGCCTCAGAGCGCCGTGCGTGGGGCGCGCAAGCACCAAAATTGAGCGCGTTGCTCCGAGGTGGAACGGACTCTGGTGGCGGGATCGACATTATGGCCAAAGCACCACTCCAAGGCCCGCACGGGTGTCGTTGGTGAGTCACTGGTTCGATGACGCCATATCCGCGTCGTGACGCGCCGGCCCACACGAAAACGGACGACAGTGCCACACGGCGCACCCGCTCGCCGTCACCCACCTCGTCGAACTGGAGGTCTTGGATGCCCGATCTGCCTCTCATAGTCTTCGATGCAAACGAGACGCTGCTCGAGCTCGAGACGTTGGCGCCGACATTCGCGCGCATATTCGACGATGAATCAGCCATGCGGTTATGGTACGCAAACCTCATCCTGTATTGGGTCGCACTTACCATCGCCGGCGCGTATGTGCCGTTCACGGATATTGGTGCGGCGGTAATGAAAATGCTGGCGGATACCCGTGGCATCACCCTCAAGGACCCCGACAAGCAGGAACTCATCGAACAATTCTCGGCGATGCCGCCGCATCCGGAGGTGCCCGCAGCCTGGCGCAAGCTTCGAGATGCCGGTTTCCGTCTGTTAACGCGCACCAATAATTTGCCTGAAATCCAGAGCTGCCAGCTTGAGCATGCCGGTATCGTCGACCTGTTTGAGCGACGTCTCAGCGCGGATGGCGTGAAACGCCACAAGCCCGCGCCTGAGGCCTATGCGTATGTCGAGAATGAACTGCGGGCAAAGCCCTCACAGCTTTGCCTGATCGCCTGCCATACCTGGGACACGTTGGGCGCGGTTGCCTCTGGTTGGGCAGCGGCACTCGTCAGGCGCATCGGCAACGATGTGCTGGGGGTCGGTCCTCAGCCACAGATCGTCGGCGCCGATCTGAATGATATCACCGATCAGGTTATCACGCGACATGTCACGTGACGGCCTGCATCGCCGCCCATTAATGGCAACCTGGTACCAGCACGGAAGACGAACGTGACCCACTCACGCAGCTCCGTAGCTCGCTAGCCTAAAAGAGGAGCAACAACGGATTATGACTGCCGACATTCCGGATCGCTTCATAAATTCGGTAATCTCTGTGTTGTCGTTGCCGCTAGTCCAGGATTTTGACGTGGGGCATTGCCACGAGGTCAATCGCCGCCTTCGCCCGAGGTCGATAGCCTCGGGTTTGCGATGTGATTCAGAAAGGTCGATGTCAATGATAGCGAAAACGCAAGCCCCGCCGAGTGCTGGGATTCCGATCCCTTATGATGCAGCAACACCCGGAACCTTTGACTGGTTAGTGCGGGCAACGGGAAGCAGCGAGCGCTTTTTCCACTTATTTTGGTCAATGCGAGACGAAATGGCCAGCGACAATAGCATTCACCGGGCGGTTACAAACTTGGTCGCGGGCGGCATCGATGCGAGCAACGCCGCAGCGCTTGGGCGTGCGTAGTATCCGAAAGCGTAACACTGTGTTCCTATTTATCCGTTCCGATTTGTCTCCCCCGAGCCATATGAAGCCATTGTACTGTGTCGCGCCGCTTCCATTGGCGAAGACGGCCGCCGACACCGTCTCGAGCGTCAGCCAACCGGGGAGCCCAATTCACCCTCTGGCCGCACACGCGAGGATATGATGCCGCAATCCAGGATCTTCGAGCCGGGACCATGTGACTGTATCGACCACTCTATGCAGGTGATCGTCAACGTCGCGGCGCTCATTGAAGTCGCTCAAAGCGAGTTCGAACGCGACCGTGATACCGCTCATGCCTCCATCATCCAGGCGGCCACGATGCTCAATTCAGAATTGCAACGGCACGCCGTCGCTTCGAAGGCCAATAGTGGTCCTGGCGAACT
>JASHVB010000383.1 GCA_030039695.1 Acetobacteraceae bacterium | reverse complement strand
CCGTACCTGGATCGCCTGCCGCCGGTGCTCAGCCGCAAATTGTGCTGTTCGTGGTGGTCGTCTTGGGCCGCGCCGCGATTTGGGGATGTGACCTGGCCATTCAGCACCGTGGTCTCATGGAACCAACCTCGACGCTGGCGCTTGTCACGATCGGCCCAGCTGGCGTGCCCGGATCGTCGCAGGCGGTCGCTGCGTACCGCTTGGCGCTGCGACTTTCCGTACACATCAATGTTTACACCTTGCATCTTGCCGGCACCGTGTTGCCGATCATGCTCGCAGCCGCCCCGTGGTCCGCGCCGTCGCTGATTCTCGCATGCTGATCCGTATGCCAGAGCGTTGCGCGGGTACCGGGAAGGTCGTCCGGATGCTGATCGCCTCCACCAGCAACGCAATTCGCCCGCTGAGCGAGCTGACGACCTGGCTGCAGATCGTCACCTTTGCAAGCCCGCGACCTGCGCGGCCGACGCTCTGCGTGCCGCGATGCTGCGCGGCGCCGCAAGCTGCGTCAGCAGTCCGGCGTGATGGGTTTCGACCGATCAAGTGACGCGCCGACATGCACGATGCGATGGCCCACCGCGGCAGAGCTGTCCTGCCAGAGATACTCAGTGCTCCATCACATACTGCCCGGGGGCCTCGGCGATTGCGTGATATTGCTGAGAGCCCATCATGGGCGGCTTGTCTGGCTGGCCGGAAAGTCCCGCAAGCCAGGTCGTCCAGTGCGGCCACCAGGAACCTTCATACTGTTCGGCCGCGGCGAACCACTCGTCCGGACCTGCAAAATGATCGCCCGGCCGGCGTCGGTGCGCGCGGAAATGACGGTGCGGATGGCCTGGCTCGCTGACCACACCGGCATTGTGGCCTCCAGAGGTCAGCACGAAGGTAACGTCGCCCTCGTTCAGCAGGTGGATTTTGAACACCGAATGCCACGGAGCGATGTGATCGGTTTCAGTGCCGACCACGAACAATGGCACGTGGATGTCGCCGATCGAGATGGGGCGGCCATCGACCGGGAAGCGGCCCTCGGCGAGGTCGTTGTCGAGGAACAACCGGCGCAGATATTCGGCATGCATACGGGCCGGCAAGCGCGTGCCGTCGGCGTTCCAGGACATCAGGTCATTGGGGTGCTCCTGCTCGCCCAACAGGTAGTTCTTGATGGCGCGCGACCAGACCAGGTCGTTAGAGCGTAGCATCTGGAAGGCACCGGCCATCTGCCGGCTGTCCAGGTAACCTTGCGCGCGCATGACGTCGGTGAGGAATGCGAGCTGGTCCTCGGTGATAAACAGTTGCAGCTCGCCAGCCTCGCTGAAATCGGTCTGGGCACAGAACAGGGTGACGCTGGCGAGGCGATTGTCCGCGTTGCGTGCCATGGCGGCGGCGGCGATCGACAGCAGCGTACCACCCAGACAATACCCGCACGCATGCACCTTCGCCTCGCCACAGATGCTGCCGATTGCATCGAGCGCGGCCATGACGCCGTTGCGGCGGTAATCGTCCAGTGCGGTGTCGCACATCTCGGGACCGGGATTGCGCCAGGAAATGGCGAAGACGGTGTAGCCTTGGTCGACCAGATAGCGGATCAGGGAATTGTGCGGCGACAAGTCGAGGATGTAATATTTCATGATCCACGCCGGAACGATCAGCACCGGCTCTGGGCGCACCTGCGGCGTAGTGGGCGCATACTGGATCAGCTCAATCAGTTGATTGCGCAGCACGATCTTGCCTGGCGTCGCAGCAAGGTCGCGGCCTACCTGGAAGCTTGCTGATGGCTGGCCGCTTATGGCCTCGCGGACGTCCTTCAGGAAATTGTCGAAACCCGCTACGAGATTGCATCCTCCACTGGACGCGGTGGCGTTGATGACTTCCGGATTCAACCACGGCACGTTCGATGGCGAAAATATGTCCACGCACTGCCGCGTCACGAAGGATACCATGCGGCGGTTCGCCGCGCTGATTCCCTCTGGTCCTTCGGCAAAGCGTGCCCACCATTCCTCACCGAGCAGGAACCCCTGCGCGATCAGGTTAAAAGGCATAGTACGCCATGCCGGATCGCCGAAACGGTGGTCATTGGCTGGAGGCGTGATGGCGGTCTCCCCCAGTAGCACACGTCCGAGGCGCCCCCATTGGGCCGCGGCCGAGGCGGCGAGGCTGACACCGCGGAACGGTGCGTTCGCCGCGTGGGCCGCCCAATCCACAAATGCCATCCACTGGCCGGTCGGCGACAGCCCAAATGTCGCGCGTCCCTCGGCTGCATGCAGCCGATGATCGAGCGCGAGCAGCGGGTCCGACGCTGGCGCGGGTCCAATCGCGACGCGCTCAGGCTCCTGCGCGGTACCTGTGCGATGAGGCGTGCGTTCCAGCACGGATGAGGAAGTCTCGTTCATGCGAATGTCTCCATCGTCCCAAACAGGCGGGCTGGCCGGGTGCGAGGCGCTACCGGAGGCGGGGACCGCTGATGAGAGAAGTCTATGACAAGCGCTGGCATGTTTCCATTCACCGGAATATTACAAATTGATCGCGCAACAGTCCGTACGTCACTTGAAGCGTCGCGTCGGCAACCAAAGTGACGACAATCCCTTGTGACCAGGCGCGGCCGCATCAGCCCGGCACAGGCATCAATATGACGACTTGGCGACCAAAGCCGGATGATCTGGATCAACGTGGCGGCCAATTGAGACGCGCGTCATGGAACAGACCACCATGCCGACCCTTCGCTGTCACCGTGACGATGTCCCGCAGCGGTACCGTCCAGTCGTCGTCGCTGCTCTGTATCGCCACTGCCCGATGACCACGAAGCTGTGCAAGGCGGCAGTATCAGCGCCGGCCGGGCGGTTGGTGACCTGTCGTCCCAGGCGGTGGCTGCACATGCAAAATAGAGCGTCGGATCGTTACAGTCCGTGGGCCCTCCGTCTGCGTTTATACCGAGCGAACGGGCCGCCGCTCTTGACTAACTCGAACATGAACCGCAGCGTGGCGCCGACGCGATTCAGATCACACGAGTGGTGGTATTGTGCGTGCGCCTCTTGACCGGGGTTGCTTCGTCGCTGCTCTCCTCGCGATTGCCGGACGACATCGCATTTGTTTTGCGCCGTGACAGAGATCGAGGCGGTGTCCTAGCACGCTTGCTACGCCAATCCCTCGTGGTAACCCTGCGGTGACGGCTCACCGGAGCCGTGCTCTGATCCGGTTCCTGCAGCTAAATTCGGAGGTCGAAATGCCGGTCTCTGCAATATCACGCTATCGAGGTGGGACCGTCGACACCGTCATGCCCCTGGCCAAACGGATGAAGGCAGTTCTGCACAAGCACGGTGTGTCTTATCGGGTCAGCCGCTTTCACACGGGTCAAGATGTCGGGCAGTGGATGGTCGTCGTGCAGTACGCTTCCTGGACGGCTTATGCGAAGGCACAGGATAGCTTCGCCGAGGATCCCGAACACAGGAAACTGGTCACCGAGATTTCAGGTGTCGTGACGTTGATCAGCCGTGAATTGGTTGTGGACCTCGAGCTCTGATCCGAATTCCAAATGAGCGCGTCGCGTCGAAGCAGATGCAAGCACTGCCTGGGCCTGGGGTTCTGGTGCGATTTGCGCGCTGCCCTATCCTGGCGTGGGGGGCTGCGTTTGAGGGCCGGCGTGATGGCCAAGGTCCTGGGTTTTGCAGAGCTGTTTGCCGGGCGGCAGTTCAACAGCGAGATCATCGTGTTGTCCGTGCGCCGGTATCTGCGCTGCAAGCTCGGCCTCCGGGACCTCCTCGAGATGATGGCCGAGCGTGGCTCCTCGATGGCCCACACCGCGATCATGCGTTGGGTGCACCAATATGCGCGGGCGTTCGAGCGCCGCTGACACCGTTTCGCACAGCCAGCGGCAGCGTCGTGGCGTGTCGATGAGACACACGTGACGGTTCGCGGCGAATGGATCTATCCCTAGCGGGCGGTCGAGCGCGCCGGGAACACCGTCGACGTTCGTCTCAGCCCGAAGCGTGACGTTGCTGCGGCCAGGGCATTTATCCGCAAGGCGATCAAGGGTCAGGGATCGGGCCCGCGGACGGTCGCGTTGGATGGCGACGCCGCATCGCACCGCGCCCTGCGCGACGTGAAGACCGATGGAGAACTGCCGGCCGACAGCAGGCCGCGGTCATCGAAGTACTTGAACAATCTGATCGCGCAGGACCGTCGGGGCGTGACGCTACGGATCGCTCCGACGCGGGGTTGAAGCGGTTCAAGACCGCGGCGGTGACCATAGCAGGGATTGAACTACCGCTGCGGATCCGCAGGTGCCGGTTCAACTTCGGTCGGCTGCGTCTGTCGGATCGACGTGCCCCTGCTGTCTGGGATGCCGTCGTGGCAGCCCAATAAAGTGACAGCATCGCTTGCCCGAGGGCCCAACCTCTGGCCCGTTATGCTGCTTGCACCAGAACCGGTAATCGGCGGCAATGACACTGATCGTTGGGCCCCGGCCGTGACATAGGTTCCGGAATCGCATCGGCCTTACGTGCGGTCGTCAATTCCCTCCATCAGGGCCAGCAGCCCCCGCAGCAACTGCGCAGGTGTCGGCGGGCAACCGCGAATCACAAGATCCACCGGCACGACGGCCGCAACCCCGCCCACCACTGCATAGCTGTCGGCAAAAACATGGCCATCGACCGCGCAATCGCCTACGGCCACCACCCATTTCGGATCGGGGGTCGCGCGCCAGGTGCGTTCCAGCGCCTCGCGCATGTTCTTTGTCACGGGACCAGTGACGATCAGCACGTCGGCATGCCGTGGTGAGGCGACGAAACGCAGGCCGTAGTGCTCCAGATCGTAGAACGCATTGTTCAGTGCGTGGATCTCGAGTTCGCAGCCGTTGCAGGAACCGGCATCCACTTCGCGGATCGCCAGGCTGCGGCCGAGCTTGCGTCGCGCCGCCTGATCCAGCGTCGTCGCCAGCGCCGCCAGCGTCGAGTCAGGCTCGGGCCGCCTTTCCGTCAGCGGCTTCCGCACGCCCTGCAATAAGGTCTTCAACATGGCGGGACCAAGCTCACAGATCGTGTCCGGAATAGGAGCAGTTGAAGCTCTTGTTGCACAGAGGAAAGTCAGCGACGATGTTGCCCTCGATCGCGGCTTCCAGAAGTGGCCATTGGAACCAAGACGCATCGCGCACGTGGCAGCGGTCGATCCGGCCTTCGTGCACACGCAGCCAGATCAGCACGTCGCCTCGGAACGCTTCGATCAGCGCAATGCCTTCGCCCAGGCCGGAGGGCGAATCTTCAACCGATGTGCGCACATTGCCTGGAGATAACGTCTCCAGAAGTTGCTGCAGGATCGAAAGGCTTTGTTCGATCTCACGGATGCGGATGAGTACCCGCGCGTTGACGTCGCCTTCCTGCAACACAGGGACATCGAACTTCACCGAGTCGTACGGCGCATAGGTCAGGTCGCGGCGCGCGTCGAAGTCGCGCCCGGATGCGCGGCCAATGAAACCGCCGGCACCGAAGCTGCGCACGAGTGCGGGGCGCACGATGCCGGTGCCGACGGTGCGGTCCTGCAAAGAGGCGGTTTCGTCATAGAGTCTCGCCAGAGGCGGCAGGCGTGCGCGCACCAGCGCGATCAGGTCACGGATGCGGCGGACGCCGGAGGCGGCGAGGTCGGCCGCGACACCACCGGCGACGATGCGGTCCATCAACAGCCGGTGACCGAAGCAGGTGGCGGCACAGCGCAGAACTTCCTCGCGCAGTACGCCAGTATGCGCCAGCATAATGCCAAACGCGGCGTCGTTGCACACTGCCCCGAAATCACCGAGGTGGTTGGCGATGCGCTCCAACTCCGCCATCACCCCCCGTAACGCCGCGCCACGCGGTGGCACCCTGATGCCCAGTGCGGCTTCGATCGCACGGCAAAAGGCGAAGGCGTAGGCAACCGTGGAATCGCCGGAAGTACGGCCGACAATGCGCAGTGCGTGCGGCATTGTGGCACCCGCCAGCAACGCCTCGATACCCTTGTGCACATAGCCAAGGCGTTGCTCGAGCCGCACCACGGTTTCGCCGTCGCAGGTAAAACGGAAATGGCCCGGCTCGATGATGCCGGCATGCACCGGGCCGACCGGGATCTGATGCAGGCTTTCGCCTTCAACGGGCAAAAAGGCATAGGAAGGCGTTGGTTCACTGGCCCAGCGTCCGTGGTCGAGCCAGGGCCGTGCATCAGGGGATCCCACGGGTTCGAGCCCGAACAGATCGTGCGCGGCGCGCTCGAGACGCAGCGCCGGGGCGTGAAGACGGCCGACGGAGGGGTAGCGATTGTCGGGACAATCGAGGCTCAGCACGATGACTTTTGGCTCGCCATCTTGCAGCACCGCCATCCGGATGCGACCGGCCTCACCCCAGAGGCTCAGCAGCGTCAGTTGGCCTGCCGCCAGAAGCATCGCCGTCTGTTCCCACGCGGCGGCGTCGACCACGGCACATGGCCATGGCTGGTGCGTACCAGTTCGAGGGCTGCCGGCGAGGATCGCGTCGATCGTCATGGCGTTAGCCCAGCAGCGCCGCGACGTGCTGGAACCACGCAACCAGCGGACCCGGCAGCCAGATGCCGGCGATCAGTACCAGCGAAAGATGGGCGAAGATCGGCAAGTACGAGGCCTTGACTGGTCCGGTCGGGCCGCGCGACTCGCCGAATGCCACTCCTGTGACCCGCCAGAGCAAGGCGCCGAATGAAACCAGCAGGCCGAGCACGACGAGCACCGCCAGCAATGGTTCGCGCGCGAAACTGGAGCTGACGACGAGGAACTCGCTGGTGAAGACACCGAAGGGCGGCAGACCGGCGATGGCCAACACGCTCGCGACCAGCGCCCATCCGAGCACCGGATGCGTTTCTGTCAGGCCGCCCATCTCGGCGATGCGCTGCGTGCCTTTCACCTGCGACACGTGGCCGACCGAAAAGAATATCGCGGATTTGGTCAGGCTGTGCATGGTCATTTGCAGCAGTCCGGCGAAATTGCCCAGAGGCCCCGCCAGGCCGAACGCAAACACGATGATACCCATGTGCTCTATCGAGGAGTAGGCGAACATACGCTTGATGTCACGGCGGCGGTACAACATGAAGCCGGCGAAGATCAGCGACAGCAGGCCAAGCCCGATCATGAGCGGGCCGGGCGCGATCGCGCCGGGATTTGCCGCCAGCAACAGCTTGAACCGCAGCAGCGCATAGAGGGCGACGTTGAGCAACAAGCCCGACAGCACAGCAGAAATCGGTGTGGGACCTTCCGCATGCGCGTCAGGCAGCCAGGCGTGCATCGGCACGAGGCCGACTTTCGTGCCGTAGCCCAGCAACAGGAAGATGAAGGCGATGTTGAGCAGCGCAGGATCGAAGGCGTGGGCATGGGCGCGCAGACTGGTCCACACCATGGCGTCTATGGACGCGCCGACCACGGGATGAGCGGCGAGGTAGACCAGGATCGTGCCGAACAACGCGAGCGCGATACCAACGCTGCCTAGAATGAAGTATTTCCAGGCGGCCTCGATCGCTTCGTGTGTGCGGTAGATGCCGACCATGACGACGGTGGTGAGCGTGGCGAGTTCAACCGCGACCCACATCAGGCCGATGTTGTTGGCGAGCAGGGCGAGGTTCATGCCCAGCAGCATGAGTTGGAACATAGCGTGGTAAAAGCGCAGATAGCGCCGAGTGAGGCGGCCGGTCTCCAGCTCGTGGGCGATGTAGCTGGCGCTGAACACGCTCGTGGTGAAGCCGACGAAGGTGTTGAGCAGGATAAAGACGATGTTCAGGTCATCGATGAGGAGGTACTGGTTGTCAGGCGGGCGGCTGACGAGAAGACCGATGGCGGAGAGGAAAGAGAGCAGGCTGGCGAGAACGTTGAGGTTGGCGGAGAGGCGATAATTGGGGATCGCCGCGAGCAAGGCGGCGGCGGCGAGCGGGATGAAAATGACGGGAAGCGCGGTCATCGTCTTTCGCCCCGGAACCTGTCCAGCGCCGCCAAATCCACCGTGTCGAAGCGTTCGCGGATTCGGAACAGGAAGATACCAATCACGATGAACGCGATCAGTACGGAGAACGCGACACTGAGCTCAACCACCAGCGGCATGCCTTGTGCCCCGGCGGCAGCCAGGTCCACGCCGTTCTCCAGCGACAGAAAGCCGACCACCTGGCTGACTGCGTTGCGGCGCGTCACCATCATCAATAGGCCGATCAGCACCACGGACAATGCCAAAGCGATGTCTTCGCGTGCGACCGGGTCGGCGTGGGCGGTGACCGGCAACATCACTTCCAGCGAGAGCGCCACCAGGAACATGCCCGCCAGCATCGTGACGCCAATACCGACGACGGTCTCAATTTCTCGATGAATGCCAAGACGCACCACGATGCGGTGCAGCGCCCATGGAACCAGGACCGCCTTGAAACTGACCGCGATGGCCGCGGTAACGTAAAGGCCAGGCGCGTCCTGGGTGCGCGCCTGCCAGGCGACAGCACAGGCCAGCACAAAGGCATGCAGCGCCAGCACGCGCAGCAGCGCGTATAGCCGGTCCTGATACAGCATCATGAAGCTGACCAGCACCAGCAAGCCGGCCAGCATGTGCGCGACGTCGAAGTCGAGATGTGGCGTCACGTTCTTTGTCACATCCCCTGGGAGACGAACAGCAAGAGCACGCCGAGCAAGCCCAGCATCAGCGACGCGCCGAGGAAGTTCGGTACGCGGAACACGCGCATCTTGGCGACCGACATTTCAAAGATGCCCAGCAACACGCCAGCGACAGCGAGCTTGGCCAGCCAGGTCAGCAGCCCGATTGCGTAGCCGTGCTCCAGGCCGACCGGCACGAAGATGCAGCCGATGGCGGATACGTAGAGCAGCAACTTGAGCGACGCTGCGAGCTCGATCATTGCCAGGTGGCGACCGGAATATTCCAGCACCATGGCCTCGTGCACCATGGTCAGTTCCAAGTGCGTAGCTGGATTGTCCACCGGGATGCGTGCGTTCTCCGCCAACGCGACGATGATGAACGCGACGAGGCCAAGTGCGAGCGACACCCGCAGGCCGACGGCGGAGGAGGCCATGTAGGCGGCGATGGTCGAGAGCTGCGTCGAGCCGGCGATAATGGCCACCGACAAAGCGATCATCAACATGGCAGGCTCGGCGAGCGAGGCGATCATCACTTCGCGCGAGGCGCCGATGCCGCCGAAGCTGGTGCCGATATCCATCCCCGCCAGCGCCAGCATGAAACGCGCGCTGCCAAGGAGCGCAGTGATTGCGATCAAATCGCCGGTCCAGGAAAAGATCAGACCGGTGTGAAATGTGGGAACGAGGGCGGCAGCAACCCATGTGACGGCGAAGATCATGTAGGGGGCGACGCGAAACAGCCAGGAGGCGTTCTCGGCGAGGACGACCTCTTTGCTTAATAGGCGCCGCAGATCGCGGTAGGGCTGGATCAAAGAGGGGCCGCGCCGGCGCTGCACGCGCGCTTTCACCTTGCGCACCAGGCCGGTGAGGAGGGGAGCCAGAAGCAGAACCAGGGCCATTTGTACGCCCTGGATGACGACGGCGGCGATCATGATGCACGTTGTCGCATCATGCGGCGCGAAGGCTTGCTGTTCACAATGTTCGAGAAGGTGCGCGGAATGATGGACGGCGGACCTTTGCCCGTCACGGTGCGGAGAGTCATTGCCATAATGCCAATGCCAGCAGCAGGAGTACGAGTGCCGCAAAGACGAAGCCCAGATACCTCCGGATCGTCAGGAACTGCAGGTGATTCAGCAGGTCTGCTGCGCGCGTCACGCCGCTGGCGATCGGGGCGTAGAATGTGGCCCACACCGGGTCGCTGATCGACTTTTCGATTCGCGCGGGCGCGGCATCGCCAGGTAACGGCATCGTCACTGTCTCATGTGCCCGAAACACCACCGTGCCAAACACGCGGCGGATCGGCTGGGCGAAGCTGCCGGCGGTGTATTGGGTCATCGGACTGGTATCCGGGAAGCCGCAGTCCCAGGCGGGCGCGCGCCGCACCGCGTGCGAGGCGAAGCGATGAATTGCCCAGGCCATCAGCGATGCGGAGGCGGCAATGAACACGAACACCAGCAGCCCGTTATAGGAACTGCGGCTTTGCGCGACCGGCACGATGGTCAGCCAATCGAGGCCGATCTGGCTCGGCATGTGCGCGCCGGTCAGAGCCTGGGCCACGGGTGCCAAGACATCGATCACCGCGCCCGGGAAGATGCCGGCGAGCAGACAGATCGCGCCCAACACGAACATCGCGGCCAGGCAGAAACGGTCCACTTCGCGGGCCTGTGCTGCCGCGGTGCTACGGGGACGGCCGAGGAAGCTGACGCCGAATGCCTTCACGAAGCAGGCCGCCGCCAGTGCGGCCGACAGCGCCAGCAGCGCGCCGTCGGCGGGGATTGCGATCTTCAACCCCCATTGCGGCAGGTCCGGATGCAGCAGGATGGCCTGGAAGGTCAACCACTCGGAGACGAAGCCATTCAGCGGCGGCAGCGCGGAGATCGCGGCACAGCCGACCAAGAAATAGAACGCGGTCTGCGGCATGCGGTGAATCAGGCCGCCCAGCTTCTCCATGTCGCGCTCGCCAGTGGCGTGGAGCACGGCGCCGGAGCCAAAAAACAGCAGGCTCTTGAACACGGAGTGATTGAATACGTGGAACAATGCAGCCGTCAGCGCTAATGCAGCGGCCGCCCGCAATCCGTTGGCGCCAAAAGCCAGCGCCAGTCCAAGGCCAATGAAGATGATGCCGATGTTCTCCACCGTG
>JASHVB010000382.1 GCA_030039695.1 Acetobacteraceae bacterium | reverse complement strand
GATCCTGGCCGCCTGCCCTGGCGCGTGCGAGATCGGTGACCGGGCCAAGGCCATCGCAGCGGGGCTGGGCGCTTTGGGACCCGGCGACGTGCTCGCGGTGGCTGGCAAGGGGCACGAGCAGGGACAGACAATCGGCGGGGATGTCGTGCCATTCGACGACGTGGCGGTGGTCCGGTCGCTGGTAGGTGGCGCGTGAGACGGCTGCGTCAGTCCCGCCTCCTCTGGCGGGAGGGGACTCGCGGAAGGCTCGCTTGCGCCAACTCCGGCCGTCTGCGCGCACTCCTCCCGCCCCCCGCCTTCAAGCGGAGGGAGAGGCTCCCGGTATGACCCCGCTCTGGACCTCTTACGACCTCGTCGAAGCAACGGGCGGCACGCTGACGGCGCCGTTCGACGCGACCGGAGTCTCTATCGATACCCGCACGCTCTCCCCGGGCGACCTCTTCGTCGCGCTGGTCGGCGAGCACGGCGACGGCCATCGCTTCGTCCCCGACGCGTTGGCCAAAGGCGCTGCCGGCGCCGTGGTCCACGCGCCCGTGTCTGGCGCAACCCACCTGCTGCAAGTCGACGACACGCTCGCCGGTCTGGCGCGGCTGGGCGGCTATGCGCGCGCGCGCTTCATCGGCCAGGTCATCGCCGTGACCGGCAGTGTCGGCAAGACCACTACCAAGGAGATGCTGCGCACCGTCCTGGCGTCGTTCGGCCCAACGCACGCCGCAGTGGCGTCGTACAACAACCAGTGGGGCGTGCCGCTGACGTTGGCACGCATGCCGCCCGATGCTGTGTTCTGCGTCGCCGAGATCGGCATGAACCACCCTGGCGAGATCGCTCCGCTGGCACGCCTTGCACGACCGGACGTGGCGGTGATCACCGCGATCGAGACGGCGCATATCGGCTATCTCGGTAGCATCGAAGCGATCTGCGACGAGAAGGCATCGATCATGCGCGGCCTCGAGCCGGGCGGTGTCGCGATTCTGCCGGCTGACTCGCCGTTGCTGCCGCGCTTGCGCGCCGCGGCCGGTGACGCTCGCGTTGTCACGTTCGGGGCCAATCTGTCGGCCGATGTGCGTCTGACACACATTGAAACGGATGCGGAGGGCAGCACCATCACCGCCGCAACCTATGGAAAGACGTTGAATTTCCGCCTGAACGTGCCCGGCCACCACATGGCAATGAACGCGCTCGCGGCGATCGCCGCAGCGCTGCAGCTTCGCGGTGACCCGGACGCTATCGTTGCTTCATTGCATCGATTCGCGCCGTTCGCCGGCCGCGGTGCCCGACGGCAGATCGCCGTGGCGGGTGGCACCGCGCTGCTGCTGGACGACAGCTACAACGCCAATCCCGCATCGGTGCGCGCCGCGCTCGCGGTACTCGCGCTGCAGCACGGCAAGCGCCGCATCGCCGTGCTCGGCGACATGCTGGAACTTGGTGACGCAGGTCCGTCAGAGCACGCCGCGATGGCGAAAGATGTTGCGACCGCCGCCGACCTGTTGTTTGCCTGCGGCCCGCTGATGCGCCACCTGTTCGACGCGCTGCCTGCTGCGCGCACCGCAGTGCATCGCGCTGACGCAGCCAGCCTTGCGCCGATCGTTGCGAGCGCCATCGAACCGGGCGACGTCGTGTTGGTCAAAGGCAGCCTCGGCAGCCGCATGAAACTGGTGGTGAATGCGCTGGATACGCCGATCCCGCCGCTTGGTGCGGAGGCGGCCTGATGTTCTACAATCTCACCCGCCCCTTCGCGGAACATGTGCTGTTATTCAATCTGTTCCGCTACCTGACGTTTCGTTCGGGTGCCGCTTGCCTGACTTCGCTCGCGGTCAGCTTCTGGCTGGCACCGAAGCTGATCCGCTGGCTCAAGCGCATGCAGCGTCAGGGCCAGCCGATCCGTGAGGACGGACCCGAGCGCCATCTGCTGGAGAAGAAGGGCACGCCCACAATGGGCGGCCTGTTGATCATCGGCACGATGACGGTCTCGACTTTGCTGTGGGTTGATTTGCGCAACACCTACGTGTGGGCAGTGTTGTTCATCACCTGGGGTTATGGACTGCTGGGCTTCGCCGACGATTACTTGAAGGTGACGAAGCGTAACCACAAAGGCGTTTCCGGCACGATCAAGCTGCTGGTCCAGATGGTCGTGGGCCTCGCCACCGCCGTATGGCTGGTCACGCTGGCCCGACCACCGCTCGCCACCGTTCTCCTGGTGCCGGTGTTCAAGGACGTTTTGATTCCGCTTGGCGTGTTCTTTCCCGTCTTCGCCATGCTGGTGATGATGGGTGCATCGAACGCGGTGAACTTGACCGACGGGCTCGACGGCCTGGCGATTGTGCCGACCATGATTACCGCCGCGGTGTTCGCGCTGATCGCGTACCTGGTCGGCAACCGCATCTTCGCCGGTTACCTGGAGCTAACCTATGTGCCCGGCGTTGGCGAACTGGCGGTATTCCTGTCGGCGCTGATCGGCGCCGGCATGGGCTTTCTGTGGTTCAATGCGCCGCCGGCAGCGGTGTTCATGGGGGATATCGGTTCGTTGTCGCTCGGCGGCGCGCTCGGCGCCGTCGCGGTCGCGACCAAGCACGAGATCGTGCTGATGATCGTCGGTGGCTTGTTTGTCGTGGAGACGGTCTCCGTGATCATTCAGGTGTTCTGGTACAAGCGCACCGGCACGCGCGTGTTCCTGATGGCACCGCTGCATCACCACTTTGAAAAGAAAGGCTGGGCCGAGCCGACCATCGTCATCCGGTTCTGGATCATCTCGATGGTGCTGGCGTTGATCGGGCTGGCGACGCTGAAGATCCGATGAATACGTTCGCGCCCGATCTGTTCGCTGGATGTCGGTTCGCTGTTGTCGGGTTGGGGCGCAACGGACTGCCCGTGGCGCGCGCATTGCTGGCGATGGGTGCGGACGTTGTCGCCTGGGATGACAGGCCGGAGGCACGCGCCGCGGCACTCGAACTGCCGTTGCGCGATTTGCGTGAGGGTGACTTCACGTTCGACGCACTGGTGCTGTCGCCCGGTATTCCCCATACGCTACCAAAACCACATCCGGCTGCGGCGCAAGCGCACAGGGCCGGTGTACCAATCCTGTCCGACTCCGAATTGTTGTTCCAGGCGGTGCGGCGCGCGGGTTCCCACGCGCGCTTTGCCGGTATCACCGGCACCAACGGCAAGTCCACCACCACCGCGCTGCTGGCGCACATCCTGTCCGCAACGGGCGTGCCGAACGCCGCGGGCGGCAATCTCGGCACGCCTGCGCTGGCGCTGCCGTTGCTGCCGGACGACGGCGTCTACGTGTTGGAGATGTCCTCCTACATGTTGGAGCGACTCGCCACCCTCCGCTTCGATGTGGCGGCGATGCTCAATCTCAGTCGCGACCACCTGGATCGGCACGGCGACATGGCAGGCTACGCTGCCGCCAAGCGCGCGATCTTCGCCCGGCAGACCGCCGACGACCTAGCGGTGGTGGGCATGGACGATGCAGACTCCCGCGCGATGGCCGCATTGCTGGGCGAGCGGCCCGCACCGGTTGTTGGTGTTGCCGGACCCGGTTTTGAATTGCACGATGCCCCAGCCCTGCCCGGCACGCACAACGCCCAGAATGCGGCGGCTGCGTTTGCCATGGCGCGTTTCCTCGGTGTGCCGGAGGCCACGATCCGCCGCGCCTTCACCACCTTCCCCGGGCTACCACACCGCCAGCAGCGTGTCGTGACGATCGACGGAGTCGCGTTCATCAACGACAGCAAGGCGACGAACGCCGATGCAGCCGCGCGAGCGCTTGCCTGCTACGAGCGCGTCATCTGGATCGCCGGTGGCCAGGCGAAGGAGGGCGGCATCGAGCCGCTCGTGCCATTCTTCGCGCGAATCGCGCGCGCATTGCTGATCGGCCGCGACGCACCGATGCTGGCCGCGACGCTCGCCACACACAACGTGCCGCACGACATCGTTGGCACCCTCGATGCCGCAGTGCCTGCCGCGCTTTCCGTCGCGCGACAAGCCGCTGCGAGCGCCGTTCTGTTGTCGCCGGCATGTGCCAGCTTCGATCAGTTCACCGGCTTCGATGCGCGCGGCGATCGGTTCGCCACGCTTGCCGCGCTACTTGCTTGCGGGAGGGCCGCCTGATGGTCGTAGTACCGCGCACCGACGACTCGCTACTCGGCCGCTGGTGGTGGACTGTCGACCGCTGGACGTTGGGCGCCATCAGCACGCTGATTGGCGTCGGCTATATCATGATGCTCGCGGCCAGCCCTTCGGTCGCCGTGCGTCTCGGGTCGTTCCGCGACATTTTCATCGTCAAGCAGGTCTTCTTCCTCGCTGTCTCCGCTTGCGCGGTGGTCGGTGTCTCGGTGCTGACGCCGCGCAACATCAAGCGCGTGGCCATCGCCGGCTGCATCCTCGCGCTGGCGACGACCGCCGCGACATTGGTGATCGGCGTCGACATCAAGGGCGCGCGGCGCTGGATCGCGCTGCCGGGTCTCGCGGTGCAGCCGTCGGAGTTCCTGAAGCCGTGCTTTGCTGTGGTCACCGCCCGGCTGATCACCGAGGGCCGCCGCTCGCCGCGTTTCCCCGGCATGCCTGTCGCGTTGGTCATCTTCGCGGGGATTGTACTGCTGCTGAAATCGCAACCGGATGTCGGGATGCTGGCGGTCATCACGGCGGTGTTCCTGCTCCAGCTCTATATCGCCGGACTGAACCTGCTGGCAGTCGCCGCTGGACTCGGCATGATGGGCGGTGCCGGAATCATGGCCTACATGTTGTTTGACCATGTGCGGCTGCGCGTCTACGGATTCCTGCACCCCAACAGCCATGACGCCTATCAGGTGACGACGGCGCTTCAGGCGTTCGGCAATGGCGGTTTGTTCGGGCGTGGTCCCGGTGAGGGCCGCATCAAGGACATCCTGCCCGACGCGCACGCGGACTTTGTCTATGCCGTAGCCGGCGAGGAATACGGCATGCTGGTCTGCGCAGCGATTATGGGCGTGTTTGCTTTCATTGTGCTACGGGGACTATTACGATTGGTCAAAGAACAGGACATGTTCGTCGTGCTGTCTTGTACTGGACTCCTGGCAGGCTTTGGCCTGCAGGCGTTCGTCAACATGGCGACGACGCTGGCGCTGATCCCCGCCAAAGGTATGACGCTGCCCTTCATTTCGTATGGCGGGTCCTCAGCGGTGGCGGTGGCGCTGGGCATGGGCATGCTGCTGGCGCTGACACGCAACCGCAACCACGGTGACGCACCGTGAGGGGACCGGCAGTGCGACCGATCGTGATCGCGGCCGGCGGCACCGGCGGCCATATTTTTCCCGCCGAGGCCTTGGCGGCGGAGTTGGTCGCGCGCGGCAGGCGCATCGTGTTGATCACCGACTCGCGTTCGGCCAGCCTCCAAAGTCCGGTGTTCGCCGGAAAGGAACAATACGTCATCCGCGGCGCCGGCCTCGCCGGACGTGGCATGCCGCGCGCCGGTGCGGCAATGCTTTCACTGCTCGCTGGGACCGTGCAGGCGAGGCAAATTCTGGGCATGATCGACGCCGCCGCAGTGGTCGGGTTTGGCGGTTATCCCAGCGTCGCGCCGGTGTTGGCGACGCGGTTCACGCTACGTCGGCCTGCGGTTGTTTTGCATGAGCAGAACGCCGTGCTCGGGCGAGCCAATCGGTTCCTGGCGAAGCGGGCGGATCGAGTGGCGCTGAGTTTCGCTGCGACGACGCGGGCGCCCGCGCACGCGCCGACAAGCGTGACCGGCAATCCGGTGCGGCGGGCAATCGCATCGCTGGAACATGCGGGATATGCGGCACCGACAGAGAAGGTCCGGGTTCTGGTGCTGGGCGGTTCGCTGGGCGCGCGGGTGTTCTCCGATGTGGTGCCGACGGCACTGAGGCAATTGCCGGAGTCGCTGCGTGCGCAGCTGGTGGTGACGCAGCAGTGTCGCACCGAGGACCTACCGCAGGTTCGATCGGCGTACGACGAAACGGGCATCAACGCCGACCTGGCCGCGTTCTTCCCGAATGTCGCGGCTCGGCTGGTCGCCGCGCATTTGGTGATCGCACGTGCCGGCGCTTCGACCGTCGCGGAACTTGCGGTTTCGGGTCGGCCCGCGATCTTGGTGCCGTTGCCGGGCGCAATCGACGACCACCAGTCGGCGAACGCACGCGCGCTCGCTGACGCCGGCGGAGCATGGGTAATGCCGCAGTCGACTTTCACACCCGATGCGCTGTCGGCCCGATTGATCGAATTGTTTACCAATCCCGCCGCGCTGGCTCGCGCCGCGGTCGGCGCGCGCAGCGTGGCGCAGCCGCACGCCGCGGCGCGTCTAGCGGACCTGGTGGAAGAACTGACGCCGCAGGAGGCGATGCGTCCATGAGAGCATTGCCTCTCTCGATCGGCACGATTCATTTCGCCGGCATCGGCGGCATCGGCATGTCGGGCATTGCCGAAGTCTTGCATAATCTCGGCTATGCGGTGCAGGGCAGCGACATCGCCGAGTCCGCCAATGTAAAGCGGCTGCGCGACGCCGGGATTCGCGTGGAGATCGGCCACGATCCGGCGAATATCGGCGGCGCGCAGGTGGTTGTCGTGTCGTCCGCCTTGAAGCGCGACAATCCCGAGATCGTCGCCGCGCGCGCTAAGTTGATCCCGGTGGTGCGACGCGCGGAAATGCTGGCCGAACTGATGCGGCTGAAATGGTCGATCGCGATCGGGGGCACGCATGGCAAGACGACAACCACCAGCCTAATCGCAGCGGTGCTGGAAGCGGCGAAGCTCGATCCCACCGTGATCAATGGTGGCATCGTCAATGCGTACGGCACCAACACCCGGCTTGGCGCAGGCGACTGGATGGTGGTGGAGGCGGACGAGTCCGACGGTTCCTTTCTGCGCCTGCCGGCGGTGATTGCGGTCGTCACCAATATGGATCCGGAGCACCTGGACCACTGGGGCACGCCGGAGGCCATGATTGCCGGCTACGACCAGTTCGTCTCCAACATTCCCTTCTACGGCTTTGCTGTGCTGTGCATCGACCATCCCGCGGTGCAGCAGATGATTCCGCGTTTGTCCGATCGCCGCGTCATCACCTACGGATTTTCGCCGCAGGCTGACGTTCGGGCCGAACGCGTTTCGCCAGACAAGCTGGGCTCGACCTTTGAGGTGATAGTCACCGATCGCGCCCGCAGCCGGCAGCGCCGCATGGGACCGTTCCGGCTGCCGATGCTGGGCAGCCACAATGTGCAGAACGCGCTCGCCGCTGTTGCTGTCGGCCTGGAAATGGAGATCGACGACAACACGCTGCGCTCCGCATTCCTCGGCTTCAAGGGTGTGAAGCGGCGCTTCACAAAGACTGGCGAGGCTGGAGGCATCACGGTGATCGATGACTACGGCCACCATCCGGTGGAGATCGCGGCTGTTTTGAAAGCGGCACGGCAGGCCGGTGCGCGCGATGTCATTGCGGTCGTGCAGCCGCATCGCTTTACGCGACTTCAGTCGTTGTTCGATGAGTTCTGCGCCTGCATGAACGATGCGGGAACCGTGATCGTCGCGGATGTCTATCCCGCGGGGGAAATACCGATCGCCGGGATGAACCGCGACGCACTGGTGGAGGGACTGCGCGCGCGAGGGCATCGCTCCGTTGTGCCGCTGCCGGCGCCGACGCGACTAGCGGAAATGGTGAATGCGATTGCCAAGCCTGGGGATTTCGTCGTGTGCCTCGGCGCCGGCTCGATCACGCAATGGGCCGCCGCCCTGCCTGGAGAGCTGGCGGACCTGCAAGCCGGTCCGCGCCGCGCGGCAGGAGGTGCGGGATGAGGTTTGCCCCTTGTGAGGCCGCGGTCGGGCGGTTTGCTGCTGACGATCTAACGCAGACCCCGCAGAGAACCGCCCGGACGGCAGAGGAGAAGCTTCGTATCTGTGCCAGGCCGCCCGCTCGGGGCCACGTGGGAATCAATTCTACTTCTTCCTTGCTGGCTTTGTGGTTCTGTGCGGGCTCGGCGTTGAAACTGAGCCCGCGTGCCGCAATGGCACAACCTGAAAACGGTAGTCTCTCACCGTGATGGTCGCCGCGCACCCCCCCGCCTCTCTTGAATCTCTGCCGCCATTGCGCGGGCGGATTCAGGAGAACGCGCCGCTCGCACCGTTCACCTGGTTCCGTGCCGGTGGCCCGGCGGAAGTGCTGATCCGCCCGGCAGACGCGGATGATCTGGCGCAATTCCTACGCGCCCTACCACCAGACATTCCGGTCCATACCATCGGCGCATGCTCTAACCTGATCATCCGTGATGGCGGCCTGCCCGGCATCACGGTGAAGCTGGCGCGTGGGTTCTCTTCGATCTCGACCGAGACCAACGGGGTCGTCGCTGGCGCGGCGGCGCTCGATGTGACGGTCTCAGAACATGTGGCGGCGGCATCGCTGACGGGATTGGAATTCTTGTCCGGCATTCCCGGCACCATTGGCGGTGCGGTGGCGATGAACGCGGGCGCTTACGGCGGCGAGATCGGGGCGGTGCTTGACTGGGCAGAGATTGTCACTCGTTCCGGCGAATATCACCGACTGTCCGCTGCCGAACTTGCGTTTGCGTACCGCCGTTCGGCGCTGCCGCACGGCGCGATCATCACCCGCGCGCGGCTGCGCGCCTCGACCGGCGCGCCGGCGACGATCGCAGCGCGCATGTCGGAAATCCGCGCCAGCCGTGAAGCGTCCCAGCCGATCCGCGCACGCACAGGTGGTTCCACGTTTCGCAATCCTCCGGCCATGAAGGCGTGGGAGCTGATCGACGCTGCAGGCTGTCGCGGGCTGATGCGCGGCGGCGCGATCGTTTCAGAGAAACACTGCAATTTCCTGATCAACGTTCGGAATGCGACGGCGGCCGATATCGAAGGCCTCGGCGAGGAAGTGCGGCAACGCGTGTCTGTAGCTTCGGGCGTGAATTTGGAGTGGGAGATTAAGCGGATCGGTGTCCCCGGCATAAAGGCGGAGGCGGGGTCGTGAATGCGGACCGTACACCGCGCCCGCCTTCGCCGGGAGAGCGGTACGCGAAGCGCCGCGTCGCCGTGCTCTACGGCGGCATCTCCGCGGAACGCGAGGTAAGCCTCTCCACCGGCCGCCAGGTCATCACCGCCCTGCGCGACGGCGGGTTCGATGTGACGCCGATTGAGGTCGGTGACGACATCGCCACTGTTATCTCAGCGCTCAGCCCCAAACCCGACGCGGTGTTCAACGCGTTGCACGGCCGGTTCGGCGAGGACGGTGCCATCCAGGGCGTGCTCGACTGGCTCGGCATTCCCTACACGCATTCCGGCGTGCGTGCATCCGCGCTGGCGATGGATAAGGTCGCGGCAAAGGCCGTGTTCGTGGCGAACGGATTGCCAGTAGCGCGCCATGTCATCGTCGATCGGAACGAGCTGGCGGCGTCCGATCCACTCCCCTTGCCCTACGTGATCAAGCCGGTCAACGAAGGCTCTTCAGTTGGCGTGGAAATCATCCGCAGCGGCGACAACCGCCGCACCGAGATCGCGCGCGCTTGGCGCTTTGGCCGATCCGCGTTGGTGGAGGAATACATCCCCGGCCGCGAGCTGACAGTCGGCGTGATGGGCGACCGCGCGCTGGCGGTTACCGAAATCCTGGCCGACGCGGGCGCCTTTTACGATTACGAATCAAAATACGCCGACGGCGGCTCTCGTCATGTCATCCCAGCCGCCGTGCATCCCGACACCTATCACCGCGCACTTGACGTGGCGCTTGCCGCACACCGCGCGCTCGGCTGCCGCGGCGCGACGCGCTGCGACTTCCGATACGACGACACAGCGGGCGAACCCGGCCGCCTCGTGCTGCTGGAAATCAACACGCAACCCGGCCTGACGCCGACGTCGCTGTTACCGGAACAAGCGGCGCATCACGGCATGAACTTCGCGGAGCTTTGCACGTGGATGGTGGAGAACGCCGCATGCCGCGCGTGACCCGCAATTCGCTGAAGGACCGACCGAACCGCCTGAAGTTATTGCTCCGGCGACAGAGGAAGCTGCTGCGCCCGGGGGCGTGGGTCGCCGGCGGCATTATCGTGTTCTTCCTCGGCGCGATCATAGTGCATTCCGCCAGGCCCGGCAGTACGCTGGAGACGTTCCATCATCGCATCGGCAGCCTGACCGCCTTCGCCGGCCTGCGTGTCCAGCATATTGACATTGAAGGCCGGCAGAACACGCCGCAGGCACTACTGCGCGCTGCTCTGGGACTCGACACGGGCATGCCCATCCTCGGCGTTTCGCTGGCGGCGGCGCGCCAACGCGTCGAATCGCTGTCCTGGGTGCAGAGCGCTGTCGTCGAGCGACAGCTTCCCGACACCATCGTGGTGAAGCTGAAGGAACGCCGTCCGTTCGCGATTTGGCAGAACGACGGCAAATTCATGCTGATCGACCGCAATGGCAACGTCGTGGCGCATCAGAACGTTATGGATTTCCGTAACCTGCCGCTGGTGGTTGGACCCGGTGCGCCACCGGCCGCCGCTGCCTTGCTCGATACGCTGTCCTCACTGCCCACGCTGCAGGCGCGCGTCGCGGCCGCCGTGCGGGTCGGCGACCGGCGGTGGGACCTGCAAATGAACAACAAAACCGAAGTGATGCTGCCGGAGGGACATGAAGCGGCCGCACTCGATCGGCTGATGCAATTGCAGCAGTCGCACGATCTGCTCGATCGGCCGCTGGTCGCGATCGACATGCGCCTGCCCGACCGCCTGGTGCTGCGCCCGCGCGCGGCACCGCCGACTGCCGCTGACGCGACAAAGAAGCCGACATGACGCAAGGGCGCTCACCATGAACGAGATGTCGCCGCGCGCGCTGCCACCGCTGACCAGCGTCGAGGAGCCTGAACGCCCACGGCATCATCGCGCCGGTCCGTTCGGCGTGCTCGACATTGGCACAACGAAAATCGCCTGCCTGATCGGTCGCGTGGAGTCCGACGGCGCGCCGCGCGTGCTCGGGCTTGGCTGGCAGAAAGCGCGAGGCATTCGCGGCGGCGGCATTGCCGATTTGGAAGAGGCACGCAAAGCCATTCTCGCCTGCGTTGGCCAGGCGGAGGACATGGCAGACACGCGGCTGCGCAACGTTACTGTTAATCTGTCCTGCGGCCAGCCGGAGTCACGATTGTTCAATGTGCAGCTTGCAATGGACGGTCGCGCGGTCGGGGAAGCGGATATCCGCCGAGCAGTGCAGGAAGGGCGCGCGCGGGCGGTTGCCGACGGGCGCGAGGCGATTCACGCGCTGCCGCTGAATTTCGCGGTCGATCAGCTGGACCGCGTGGTGGACCCACGCGGCTTGTTCTGCAGTACGCTTGCGGCGCGGCTGCACGTGATCGACGCTGCGGCGCCAGCGCTGCGCTCGCTCGGCGCCTGTATCGCCGCCTGCGATCTGGAAATCACCGAACTGGTATCCGCGCCGATGGCCGCCGGGCTGGCGACGCTGGTCCCAGATGAACGCGAGCTCGGCGCCACCGTCATAGACATGGGGGGCGGCACCACGGGCATGGCAGTGTTCGCTGACGAGCAATTACTGCACACCGCACAACTGCCGATCGGCGGCTTCCACGTCACGAAGGATCTGGCGACTGGGTTGTCAACGTCGCTGACGCACGCCGAGCGATTGAAGTCGCTGTATGGCAACGTACAGGCGTCGCCGGATGACGACCGCGAAATGGTGCCCGTGCATCTGGTCGGCGAGGAAGAGCATCAGATCGCCAAAGTGCCGCGCAGCATGGTGGTGAACATTATCCGCCCGCGCATCGAGGAGACCTTCGAATACATCAAGGACCGCCTCGACAGCTCCGGGCTCGCGCGTGCCTCCGGCAATCGCATGGTTTTGACGGGTGGTGCCTGCCAGCTCGGCGGTGTGCGCGAGATGGCTGCGCGGATGTTGAATCGCCAGGTGCGAATCGGCCGGCCCCATGCGGTACGCGGCCTGCCGGATTCCGCTGCGGTACCAGCGTTCGCCGCAACGGCGGGACTGCTGCACTGGGCTGCCGGCGAAGGCCGTACTCTGCATGACGTCGATCTGGATGCGACGCAGCCGATCGGCTGGTTCCGCCGCTTCGTCAATTTCATCAGGGACCGGGTGTGATGCTTCGCGAATCGAAGCACTTCCTGCTTAACAGATGGTTCACCGATCCGAGTCGCGTGGGGGAGACATCCGCATGACACTCAATCTCACCATCCCGCAAACCG
>JASHVB010000381.1 GCA_030039695.1 Acetobacteraceae bacterium | reverse complement strand
TATATCGAGATCGGGCGGACTGCGAAAATACGTACGACGAGTTAAAAAACCAGTGGGGCTGGGGCGGCTTCACCACGCACGATCTGAAACGTTGCCGGCTGCTCGCGAGCACGGTTGCGTTGGTTTACAATTGGTGGAGCCTGTTCGTCCGTCTGGCCGATCCGGACCACCATCGCGAGGCGATCACCATGCGGCCGCTCTTGCTGGCCGCGGTCGCGCGACAAACGCAACACGCGGGACAGGTGAAGCTGACCATCAGCAGCGCGCACGGCAAGCAGACTTGGGCGCGCCGGGCTTATCTCAGGATCGCGTGCTTCCTGTCTGAGCTGCGACAAAATGCGGAGCAGTTAGATCCAGTGCAACGCTGGTACCGCATCCTCAGTGAGGCGCTACGGTACTTCCTCAAGGGGCGGCAGCTCGCCCCACCACTTCGCCTGAACCCGGCTTGACCCACTACTGTGGGTTGTCCCGACGCCAAAAATCGTCGAGCCGAGCGACAGTCAACTGCCGCTTTTAGGCTCATAGACTCTGCATGGCGCCAACCGGTCGAGGTTGCCGAGGGAGTGCGGCCGGTTGTACCGCACAGTCGCGACGGAGCGCCGAGTCGAAGCGACCGGGACAGTCTAACTGCAACAGCACTCCCGTCCCCGACGTCGGCGGATATTTGATCCCCGACGACAAATTCTTGCAGCGACTAGAACCGGCCTGGCCGGTAGGGCTCGGGATCAAGAAAAGTCGTTTCATCCGACATCATCTCGGCCACCAGCCGCCCAGTGGAGGGGCCGAGTGTCAGACCTTGATGTGCATGGCCAAAGGCGCACCACAGACTATCGTGGGTTGGTGCGCGGCCGATCACCGGCAGCATATCGGGCAAGGCCGGACGAACCCCCATCCACGGCGCCTCATCGACGCGGCGATCCAGCGGCAGCAAAGCACGCGCGACAGGCTCGGCTCGTTCCAACTGTATCGCGCTCGGCGGCGCATTGGTGCGGGCAAACTCAACGCCCGTCGTGAGGCGTATCCCGCGCCGCATCGGCATCAGCCCGAAACCTGTGTCGGCATCGACTAGCGGCCGGTTCAGCACGGCGTTTCCGCGCAAGCTGTAGTGCATGTGGTAACCCCGCTTGCCAAAGAGCGGCGGCGCATAGCCGAACGGCCGCGTCACCTCCGTCGAGGCTGCACCGAGCGCCACCACGACCTGCGCTGCCTCCATCGGTCCATCCGTGGTCTTAAGCCGCCAACCGGACGTGCTCCGCTGCAGGTCGCGTGCATCGCCGGTCGCGATCACGCCGCCCTCTTTGGCGAACAAGCGTGCATACGCCAGCGTCAGTGCGTGCGGATCGCTGACGGAGTAGGGATCCGTCCAGTGAATCGCGCCCAGCTTTTCGGCCAGCAGGTGCGGCTCCGCCCGGGCGAGGGCCGGCCCATCGAGCGCGACATAATTGACGCCGAACTCGCACCGCGCCACCGCAGCCTTCGACATCGCGCGTTCAAGACCCATCGCCGTGCCATAGACCTGCAGCCAGCCGATCGGACGCAACAGATCCGTCGCATCCGCGTCGCGTGCCAGTGCCATGTGCTCTTCAAGGCAGGTTGCAACCAAGCGCGACTGGCCGAGCACCGCACGCGTATAACGTTCCGGTGCCGAGTGCCACCAATACCGCAGCAAAGGTGTGGCGACGCGAGGCAGAGCCGACGGATGATAGACGACGTCCACCGCGCGGTTGCGCGCGATGCGCCGCAGTTCAGCGAGCGCGCGCGGAAACGGATGCGGATAGACAGCTTCGCGCTGAATCAGCCCGCCATTGCCGAACGAAGCACCCTCGCCTGGTCCCTGACGGTCCACCAGCGCGACATCCCAGCCTCGCCGGCGCAGGTGCAGCGCCGCCGAGACGCCCACCATACCCGCGCCGAGTACCAGAGCCGTTCTTACCACCTAACATACCTCCGCACCGCCTGCTCTCGAGAGAGGATCACGACGACATCACCGAGAAGGCGACGCCCAACGTCGGCCTGATCTTGCCCTCGCTGTCAGCGTAGTCCGCAAGTCTACTACTCGGCGACGCCGCCGAGCGCCGCGAGCGTCACCGCGGACGCCCGGTTCACTGCGACCCCTGCCGTCATGAGGCGCACGGTGTATTGAACGGCGAAGCGCACCGTGGGGCGTCCTCTTTCTCAATCATGCATCCGACGGAGAAAGCGCTCCACCCGTTCAGGTGCCGCATCGGTGAAGAACGCATCGACCGACGCGCGATAGGCGACCTTGCCCGCGTCCATGAACATTACCGTGTCCGCAGCGCGGCGGGCAAAGCCGAGTTCATGAGTGACGACGATGCTGGTCATTCCTTCGTCCGCGAGCTCCTGCATCACACTCAGCACTTCCCCAACGGTTTCGGGGTCCAGCGCACTGGTCGGTTCGTCGTACAGCATCAATGCCGGTTCCATCGCCAAGGCCCGAGCAATAGCGACACGTTGCTGCTGGCCGCCCGACAATTCATCAGGGAAAGCCGCGAGCTTATCGGGTAGGTGCACCTTGCACAGCAACTCATGCGCCAGCTCGCGCGCTTCCTTGACGGGCATCTTCTTCACCCGGATCGGCCCGAATGCGACATTGTCGGTTGTCGAAAGATGCGGGAACAACTCGAAATTCTGGAACACCATGCCCATACGCCGACGCAGAGCGGCGGCTTGCTTGCGAGGCAGGCCGGCGATCTCCCGCCCTTCGAACACAATGCTGCCGGAGTTGATCGGTTCCAGCAGATTGAGGCAGCGCAACATGGTGGATTTGCCAGAACCGGACGGTCCAAGCACCACTAGGGATTCGCCGCGCTTTACGGATACATCGACCCCCTGCAGCACCTCGTGATCACCGAAGCACTTCCAAATTGCAGCGGCGTCGAGCAGCCGCGTCATCGTATGGACTCGATCGGCGGTGTGGCTGCGATCGCCACACGCCGGGAACTCCCGCGACGGTGCAGCCGGCGTTCGATTGCCGATTGGATCGCCATGAACAAGGTGGTCAGCACCAGGTACCAGATGGCGGCCGTGGTCAACGCCTCGATGTAGCGGAAATTTGCGGAGGCAGTTTCATCGGCGGTCAGAAGCAGCTCCTTCACACCGATCACTGAGACCAGCGCAGACAGTTTGAGCATGCCGATGAACTGGTTGCCGATCGGTGGGATGATGATGCGCAGTGCCTGCGGCAGCACGACCCAACGCATCACCTGTCGTTCTTCCAGTCCCAGCGCGCGGGCGGCCAACCGCTGTCCTGGTCCCACGGCGCGGATGCCGGAGCGCATGATCTCCGCCATGTAGGCACCCTCGTTGAGGCCCAGCGCAAGCACGGCGCAGGCGAAGCCGGGGAGCACGATGTTGAACGAGGGCAGCACGTTGAATACGAACACGAGCTGCAGCAGCACCGGGGTGCCGCGAAACAACCAGATATAGGACCAGACCGTGCTGCGTACCAGGCGGAACGGCGCTTCCTGACCGAGGGCGAGCAGCAGCCCGATCGCCATTCCCACGGCGAGCGAGGCAATGCTCAGAGCCAGGGTCGTCGCGGCTCCGCGCATAAAGTCAAAGCTGGCCAGATACTCGGCCAGCAGACGCGGCTCGAACAGCGACACTGATTTACCCTCGATCAGAATGCCGCGCTGCCGGGCGGCAGGTGCCACTTCTTAATCAGCGCTGCGTAGGTGCCGTTGGCGACGATCGCCCTCAGCGCCTTCTCTACCGCGGTCTTCAGGCCGCTATCATTCTTTCGAACGCCGATCCCCATCTGGGTGGTGTTGTCCCACGGCGCGCCGGCAGTCGCGTAGGCGCCCGGTGTGTCCGTCATGAGCGCGCCAACCACCGGGGTGGACACGATGATTGCGTCGGCCCGCCCCTGGGTGAGTGCCAGGGCGCAGTTCACCGTGCCGGTCAGCGACAGCAGATTGATTTCCGGCTTGCCGGCGGCCTTGCAGGCAGCACTCGCCTGCTTCGCATTGGTCTCGAACACGGTGCCGACTGGCGCGGCGACGGTCACGCCGCACAGATCATCCTTGCTGGTGATGTGCTTGGGATTGCCTCGGCGGACGACGACCTGGTTTCCCACGTAGGCGTAGGGGATCATGTCGATGACCTGGGTCCGTTGCGGATTGATGTACATGCCGCTCACGATAAGGTCGATGCGCTGGCCCTCCAGGGCTGGGATCAGGCCGGTGAAGGCAATCTGGGCCGCGCTGGACTGCAGTTTCATCTGCTGGGCGATAGCGGCAACCAGGTCGACATCGAAGCCCACTGGCTTGTCATCCTTCATGTATTCGAACGGCGGAAAAGTGGGGGCGGTACCCCAGCTCAGCTGACCGGGGTTCACCAATTGCGGCGCCTGGGCGAAGCCGAGGGCCGGGAACAGCAGCAACGCGACGCTGAGCACAAGGCGGCGCATGGTGAAGACTCCCCGTGGTTTTGGAAATGTCGCAAGCAATTTGCGTGCCGTGCTGGGCAGCGAAGTTCGCCGAACGCTCGCGGGGTTGACGCTGCCGCGTCACGGTCCACCGATTCTCGCGATAGGCCTAGAGGGATCCCGCTGCCGAACCACACCGAACGCGTCGCCCTAAGGCAGCATGCTATGATGCGAAGCTGGGCTGAACGCCCCGGCTTTCAGCTGCTGCTGCGCAGACCGTCGCGCGTGACCCGCCGAACGCCGACGACGCCAGCCACCGGTCGACCTTCCAGTTGTTCGCGCAATCGCCGCCTTATGCCAATCTCGCGGCGGATTGGGAGGAACCGCTCCGCGCGCTGCAGACATCCGCCGAGCTGTCCGACCGGGCCCGTCCGGCCTGTCCCGATCTGCGCACGGTGGAGTAGCAGCGATGGTTCACACCCGGATCCGCAAGTTCAACACCCGGGACACCTATCCCGAGCAAAAGCTGGACAATGATTTGTGTCAGGCAGTGATTGCCGGGCGCACCATCTATTTGCGCGGCCAGTGCCCGCAGAATCTCGATACCAGCGTCAGCGTGTCGATCGGCGATCCGGAGGGACAGGCCGAGCAGGTGATGTGCAACATCGACCAATTGCTGCGCGAGTGCGGCGCGTCACTGGAGCATATCTGCAAAGTCACGGTCTACCTGACGGACATCCGACATCGGCAGGCGATCTATGCGGTGCTGGGGCGTTGGATGAAGGGCGTGTTCCCCGTGTTCACCGGACTGGTGGTCGTGGCATTGGCGCGGCCGGAATGGTTGGTAGAAGTCGACGTGATCGCCGTATTGCCGGAGCCGTAGCTGCACCGCCCATCGTGCGTCCCGTCATTGGTCGCCGGGGACACCAAACGACGGCGCCTTGCTCGGATCGAGCGCGCGCATGACATAGTCTTGCCATTGCGGCCGCCACACCGACCAGAGCCGTGCGAGCTCCGGCAGCGGTGCATCGTGCCAATCCACGCGCAGATCGGCGACAGGCCAAGCAACCGTGTCGACGATGAGCATGCCGCATGACCGAATCGGTCCGGCCTCACCGCCTGCCGCAAGACCGGCTGCCATGCCAGCCAGCACGCGATCGCCCAACTCTGCCGCATCATCGGCGGCTTCGAAACCGGCGACGATCGCACCAGGTACGCCGGGATTCGCCAATAAATTGCCGGCCGAAACGACACCACGGCCGTGCGCCTCGGCATGAACACCCAGCACGCGGCTACCGGAGAAGCAGGCCGTGCCGCCCTGGCGATCGATCAGGGTGAATTGCCTGTACTCGGCATGCGGTGCGGTGCGGCGCAGGGCGGTGCATGCGGCTTCGGCGTCAGCGCCGAGCGCCATAAGGTCCAGCCCCCGCGGCCCTAAACGTGGATCGGTGATGTTCTGTGTCGTGACGGCGCCCACACCGGCTCGCGCATAGGCGCACCGCGCTGCCACCGACGGCGAGGACGACGCAACCGCCACAGCAAACTGCCCGGTCCGGGCGCAGCGCGCGGCGAGCGAAAACGTCATCGGAGCTTTCTCCTCAATTGAGCGACGCGATCAGACCAGACGCCGACGCTTCAGTATAATCTTCGCTTGTGCGTTGTCGCTTCGCGAAAATCAAACACTGTCACCTTACTCGGCAGACACACGTCATGCGCTTCACGCTGACGCGGATGGAGTATTTCGTGGTGGCGACCGCTACCAGCAATATCATCCTGGCATCTGAGGGGCTGCCTCTTTTCCAGCCTGCCATTTACGCGGCAATTTCCAGGCTGGCGAGTGGATCTGTGATCCACTCGTTGAACCGCGATCACGCGCAGGGGCTGTCGCCGCCACCGTAAGGACGGTGTTTCCCGCTGGAGGCGAGGAGCCTGTTGCTGCGAGGCGCGGAACCGACCACCGCTGGGACACCGCGGTGGTCGGTGAGCTGATTTTTGCTGCACCAAGCAAGCTCGACGAGGCGCGGCTTTGCCGTGACGCAGTAGGCGCGCGGATGCCGCAGCACGGCGGAGCGCCCGACCGCTTGAAGGTTCTGCCCGGCCTGCTGCCCATCCTGGGCGATAGCGTGCAGGCGGCATCGCGGAAGCAGCAGAATCCGAATGCGTTGATCCACCCTGCGGTCGAGACCTGAATGCTCAGCGAGCAGCCGAATATCCGACGTTACGACTATCCGCTCGATGCGCCGCTGCCGACTGTCGATATTAGGGCGAGCAGCGAAAGCTTCACACCACGCGTCGCCCGCTTGCTCCAACGCGCCGCGCGTGAGCGTCTGACGATCCGCTAGTGCCGCACGCTGGCGGCCGCATGACGCTCGCATGGTGCCTTCATCGGGACGGCGGAGCAATTGGTGGATCACACGCAGCTCTGATTCCATGCAGGCGGCTATCAAGGTTTCAACATCGTGTCGGCCTATTTCCCGAAGGAGCGGGATCTGTGCGCGGACGAGATCGTGCCCCTGTTGCAGCGGC
>JASHVB010000380.1 GCA_030039695.1 Acetobacteraceae bacterium | reverse complement strand
CGGGCGCCGAAGTTCATCGGTTCCTGATGCAATCGGCTTTCCCGCAACGCAGCAGAGATCGAGACACGAAGCGTCGAGGATGAGGGGCCGGACGCATGGAGATTTCGTGCGTCTTGTCCCTCACAACGATCGTGGCGCTCCGCGACCTCTCGCGCGCGCAGCACGAGGGCGGGGTCTGTCCCGACAGATGTCAGGACATCCCTTGCGTCCGCCAAGCATTTCTCCCTAGCATCCCGCGGTGTCGCCATGACCTGGCGGCAGAAGAAGCCGGACGGACCCGTGGCTCGCCACACCAACCGGCCACGTCCAAACGCCGCTTCAACGATCGACGAAACACGGGAGACTCCATCTCATGAACGACGCCGCGGGCGCCGCGCCCATTGCCACTTCAGTGCCTTGGTATCGCGAGCCGACAAAAGACCAATGGCTGGCCTGGGTTGCGGGCTGGCTCGGCTGGACGCTAGACGCGTTCGATTTCACGATGTTCCTGCTGATTATGGTGCCGATTTCGAAGGAGTTCGGCGTGCCGCTGACGGCCGTCGCGTTCGTCCTGTCGGTGACCCTGTGGCTGCGCCTGGTCGGCGCCGTTGCCTCCGGCTGGATCGCGGATCGCGTCGGCCGCAGAGCCCCGCTGATGGTCTCCATCCTGCTCTATTCGCTGTGCAACTTCGCTGCCGGGTTTTCGCCGACATTCGGCGTGTTGTTCCTCTTCCGCGCCTTGCTCGGCCTCGGGATGGGCGGCGAGTGGCCCGCCGGCGCGGCGCTCGCCATGGAATCCTGGCCGGCCCGCTCACGCGGATTCATGAGCGGCATCTTGCAAGGATCCTGGAGCCTCGGCTTCCTGCTCGCCAGTCTGGTCTATGGCCTGTTGTTCAACATCATCGGTTGGCGCGGCATGCTGTGGCTGGGCATCCTGCCGGCGCTCGCCATCGTCTATGTCCGGTTCTTCGTGAAAGAGCCGGAGGTCTGGACCCAGAACCGCAAAAATCAGCACGTTGAGAACCGCCAAGTTCGAGTGCCGCTGCTCAAGATCTTCAAGCCGGCGGTGCTCGGCAACACGCTGACGGCATGCTGGTGGATGATCAGCGGCTTTATTGTCTATTACTCGATCAACGCGTTGTTCGCGACGCATCTGCAGAAGGACCTGGGGCTCAGCCCCGCATTGGTCGCCACGCCAGTCGCCCTGGCCAACGGCATCGCCTTCCTGGCCATGGGCTTCTGGGGCCACCTGGCGGACCGCATCGGCCGACGCTGGTCGATGATCATTCCGGCCTGCTTCGCCGTCGTCCTGGCACCGGTCTATCTGCTGTCACACGACCTGACAGTGATTATCGTCGGCTTCGCGGTGCAGGGCTTTTTCGGCCAGGCGATCTACGGCCAAAATCCGGCCTATCTGGCCGAGCGCTTCCCGACAGAGGTGCGCGCGACCGCCGGCGCATTCGTGTACCACATCGGTTCATTCTGTGCTGGCTTCATCCCGCTGATCCTGACCTTCATTGCCAGCCACTACGGCGTAGGGTTTGGCATCTCGATGCTGATTGGCACCGTCTTTGGAGCCGTCAGCTTCGTCTTGGCGTTGTTGGTTGGACCGGAGACGAAAGGCAAGGTGCTGGACCCCGATCTGGTGCTGGCCTGAACCTGAGGCGCCTCCCAAGACCGAGGCGTGCCTGCGACCCGCAGGCACGCCCGGCCGCCCGGCCAGCGCGGCGGCCATGCCCGCTGGCCTACTAGCTCAATGGAGCGCTGCGATGCCCGTGACGGGAACGCCGGAAGCGCCAGGTCGGCGCGCGGAAATCAGACGCCGAGCCTCCTCCAGCCGGCCCGCATCGATATAGGCCTTCAACAGCGTGAACTCGATCAGATCGTGCTGCGCGCGGCTGCCGCCGATGCGTTCGGTCTGGCCGTGCAGCGGGGCGAGCGCCTCGATTGCGGCGGGTAGATCCCCTCGTGCGAACGCCACGAAGCCACGCGACAGCTCCGGAAGGTAAGAGCCGGACGGATAGCGCCCCTCGCACGCCAGCCGCTCCATCTGGCCGGCGCGCGCATCCAACGCTGCGTCATCACCCATCACAGCCTGCGCTAGGATCACGTGCAGATCCGCCAGCCCGCTGCCTGGCCGCGGCAGCGCTGTGCTCGCGTAGTCGCACATGTCGCGCCAGGCGGCTGCGTCGCGCGGATGACCCGCGAGTTCGGAACGCCACAAAAATGCAGTGGCATCCGACATCTGCTGTTGCGGCCCACCGCTGTGCCGGCCGATGGCGATGGCGTCCCGATACAGCTGCAACGCCTCATCCCAATGACCGGCCTGCAGCTCGACCAGGGAGAGATGCCAGCTCAGGTGGCCATAGAAAAAGCCTTCCCGCGGGTACGTAGCGAGCCACGAAGACAGGTAGGCATGCGCCGTGTCCGGCTCGCCACTCTCGTAACAGACATGCGCGAACCCGTGCGCGCTGTGCGCGTTGTTAGGATTCGTTATCAGTGACCGCTCGATCTTCGGCCAGGCCTCTGCGAGCTGCCCGTCCTCGGACAGCGCCATCGCATGATAGGCGAGGAACCAGGGATCGTCGCCGTAATGCGGGGCGAGACGGTCCATCAGCACCGCGATCTGGTGTTTTTGCCCGAGCCGTCCGGAAGCGCCGATCACCCCGTTGGGGTTCCCGGCAACGGCGACAACCAGTGCATCGCGCGGCCAAGCATTCAGGTGCTCCTGCAACGCTGCGACCGCCGCGTCGGTCCGACCCGAGAACGCCTGGTCGAAGAACGCGATATGACTCGCCTCGCGCGCCGGCAGAGCGGCAGCCAGGTCCCTGGCTGTTGCCAGGGCCTCACGCCCGGCCGCGACATCGCCCTGCCGCATCAGCACCTGGGCCTTCCCTGCATAAGCCATGGCAAAGCGCGGGTCGGCGGCAATGGCGCGATCGAGGGCCTCCACCGCGCCCGGATACAAAGTCAGCGCCAGATCGCAGCCCCGCACGTAGGCATCCCGTGCAGTGGCTGAGATGGTAGACAAGGGAAGGTCGTACCGGTCCGCTAACACCTGAAACCTCCTCACCAGTATGGTTGAAAGTCTATCGCTGTTTCTTCGGCCCGCAAAAAGGCCCCTGATCTTCGGCAGCAGCTCATGGTGGCGCGAAGCTCCCTCAACCGCGCCATCTGCTCTCGCGCTGTCTCGGGAAAGTGGAGCCGACGCGGCATTGACGCGCGGCAGCTCTGACGTGTCCCGATACGGTCGGAACTAACGAACGGCGCATCTTTGGCATAAGCAGACAGATTGCGAACGTGATACGCTCACGCGCACGATGTTGTAAGCGTGGCAGCAGCGTGCGCGGCGGTTGCACGCGCGAAGACCAACACAAAATCTATATGCCGTTTCAGCCAAGGCAGTCGGTACCATGACTTTGCCACTGATCATCCAGCCCGCGACATCGGACGAGCGATCTCGGCTTCGTCATATCATTGTGGAGTTGCAGGATTATGAACGCCGGCGGCATGCCACGCGCCTGCCGGGCGGGCTGATCGCGGAGGCGTGCCTGGCGTCGATGCTGCTGCGCGCCGATGCGGATGGCGCGGCGGTTGTGACTGTACTGGCGCTAGAGCCGCCTTGGGCTGCCCGTTTATCGCCAATCCATACCTGCCGCGCCGCTTTGCCACGAATCTGCCTTTGGCTGACTTTGACCCGGCCACTTTGTTCGGCGGGGCTGGGCGTGGCTACACGGACTGCCCGGCGTGCGATGGTCACGCTCATCGCGACTGACCAGCATCGCATGTACACCGACGGAGTCTCCATCGGCGCCGTCTCATATGGAGCGACTGAATGAACAACGAGTTCAAAGCCGATCTTGCCACCAATCGTCGGCGCTTGCTGGCTGCGCCGCTGCTCGCAGCCTCTGCTGCTACGCTTGGCCCGTATTTCGCGAACGCTGCGACAACGTCGCCACCGACGAATAGGATAGCAGATTCAGCCACGGACATGCCTTTGGGTATTGCGCTCGAGGGCTGGCCGTACCCAGGACCCGTGAAATTCCAGCCATTGCTGGCCGAAGGCCAGCCGGTGCGCATGGCCTATATGGATTTCGGACCCAGCAAGCGACCCAATGGCCGCGCCATTTTTCTGCTACACGGAAAGAATTTTGATAGCTCTTACTGGTCTGGACCGATCAGTTGGCTACGGGATGCCGGCTACCGGGTGATCGTACCTGATCAGATCGGTTTCAATAAATCCGCGAAGCCGGACATTGATTACAGTTTCGAGTTTCTCGCCGCTAATACGATGGCACTTGCCGACAGCCTGGGTCTGGAACAGATCACTGTTCTTGGCCACTCGACTGGAGGTATGCTGGCTGTGCGCATTGCCAGCATATATCCGGAACGCATCCAGCAACTGGTGTTGGAAGACCCCATAGGGTTGGTCGATTATCGGGTTTATATTGCGCCGCAAAAGACAGAAAAACTAGTGCAAGCAGAACGCGATTATACGGTGGAAAGCTACCGTGCCTTTATCGCGCACTTTTTCCCGATTTTGCCTCCAGATCAATATGAGTCTTTCGTAACTTGGCGCATGCGTATCACACAATCGGCAGAGTTCGAGCGCTTCGCCAAGGCGTCGGCCTTAACCTATCAGATGATTTATCGCGGACCTGTGATCGGTCTCTATCCAACATTGAAGCAGCCAGTGCTTCTGATAGCGGGGGAAGCGGATCACTCTGTCCCCTTGGCAGGGTTCGCGACGCCGGCAGCGCGCAAAGCGATGCCGCCCATAGCCGCGGCAGCGCAGACCATGATTAACGTTATACCTAACGGCCAGTTGAAACTATTCCCGAAGGCAGGGCATGTGCCGCATCTAGAGGTACCAGACGATTTCAAGCAGGTTGTTTTGAGTGTCTTAAAGTAGAGCCGGTAACATCGCTCCTCCCTGCCGCTTCGACCGTGGCGAGCACCTCCGGGAACTGCCCGGTACGGCCGAGCGCCTGCGCCAGTTCAGCGAAGAAGATTCGGACTCGATAGCCAAAGAACGCGGCTCCGAATCCCTCGATGGCGGCGTGAAGCTGCGCCAATCCTTCAATCAGGCGATACCCTCGACCGGAGCCCGTTTTCAGCATTCCTCGGTCAGCGCCCAGCGCCTTGCGGATGGCCGGGATATGAGCATGAACCGTGTTGTCCTCGACAACCGCGCCCGGCCACACGCGCTTCATGAGATCGTCCTTGGTCACGAGCCTTCCCGCCAATCCCACCAGCATCTCGACGATCTCGAAAGCTCGGCAGCCGTTCGGGACGGTGACGCCCTCGGCGCGCAACCCCCTCGCCGTGAAGTCGGCCTCCCATCTGCGGGACGCTCCGCTGGACCGGCGAACGTGTGGTTCGGATTGGCCCGCGGGAACGTCCTGTTTTTCGTAGATTGTTGTTTAACGTCCTGTTCTTCCTAGATTGTTGCTCCAGGCTAGGACTATCCCACGGGCAAGGGTGCTAGGCATAACCCGGCTCTGCCGCTCATCAGAATAATTCATCTTCGCATCAGGACTCTTAATTCGCCGCCTTGCATGCTCTTCTCGAGTGAAGGGCTGCTTTCACGGTGCTCCGACGAAAGCGAGACACGAGGGAGGCGAGAAATGAGCACAGGCAACCTGTTTGCCCCGTAGGCAATGACGTTCCGGACGTGCCCGAACTCCAAGGCGACGCCCGGCAACATGGAGGGTGCGATCAATCCGGTTTCAGCCATCGAAGCAAGGAGTGCTACCAATGGAGAACAGCAGAACGTTCGAAACGATTGAACACCGGCGCCGGCGTCTCGTAGGGATGACTGCGATCGGCGTCGCCGCGGCTCGCCTGCTTCCTATTCGCTCGGCATGGTCAGAGACAGAATCGCTCTCCGCAATCAAATCGGGAGCGGATACTTCCTTCGCTTCGCTGAAGAAGATAAAGGCCGGCGTACTCGAGGTCGCCTATGCCGAGGCCGGTCCCGCAAGCGGCACTCCAGTTATCCTACTGCACGGCTGGCCCTACGACATCTATAGCTATGTCGATGTCTCGCCGGCGTTGGCCGCTATGGGCTACCGGGTGATCGTCCCCTATCTGCGCGGCTATGGCACGACGCGCTTTCTCTCGAGCGAGACCGTCCGCAATGGCCAACAATCTGTGCTCGCGGTCGACATCATTGCGCTCATGGACGCTCTCAAGATCGAAAGTGCGATCCTCGCCGGCTATGACTGGGGCGCACGGACCGCGAATATCATCGCGGCCCTATGGCCTGAGCGGTGCAGGGGGCTCGTCTCGGTGAGCGGCTATTTGATTGGTAGCCAGGCTGCGAACAGCATACCCCTGCCGCCGAAGGCCGAGCTCGCTTGGTGGTACCAGTACTATTTCGCCACGAAACGCGGGCGCGATGGCTACGCGCGCTATCGGAAAGACTTTGCCAAGCTGATTTGGCAACTCGCCTCGCCGAAATGGAATTTCGACGACACCACATTCGAGCGTAGCGCGCTAGCCTTCGAAAACCCTGACCATGTCGACATCGTGATCCACAACTACCGTTGGCGGCTCGGCCTCGCGCCGGGCGAACCGAAATATGATGCCCTGGAAAAGAAGCTGGCTGCGCTACCGGTGATCGGCGTGGCAACGATCACTATGGAGGGTGACGCGAACGGAGCACCGCATCCCGATCCAGCGGCTTACGCCGCGAAGTTCTCCGGCAAATACGAGCACCGGCTGATCTCGGGCGGCATTGGCCACAACCTGCCGCAGGAGGCGCCTCGAGCCTTTGCTCGGGCGGTCATCGACGTCGACAAGTTCTGACAACCTGCCAAGCGGAGCTGTTCCATGAAGCCTGTCTACCCCGCACCCTGAGCGGGCGCGGTGCTAGGGGGTGCCCCGTCATGCGATCGCCCGTTCCGCATGCGGGGATGCGCAACCCCGACGGCCATCACCCAAAATAATCGCGCGCGTGCGCATTGCTGCCCCTTATCGCAACCGGGTCCGGTTTGGCTGTCCGGAATGCGTCGACGAATCGAAGGCCGGGAGAAGGGCCTAGCTATTCTCGCCGGCAGCGGGATCTAAGGACCGAGCCCACCAAACCGCAAGTGCCTTCCCGTAACGCCGCAGCGGATGCGGCGATCACCATGGAGAATGATCATGATTCCAGCGTCGTCAGCTCCCACCCGGCGCGGCCTACTCGCTATTGCGGCAGCAGCAGGCGCCGTCGGCGGTACCGTGCGCGCTAGCCGCAGCTACGCCCAGACCGTTGTGGCTGCGGGGGACACCAAAATCCGCCCCTTCCACATCAACGTTCCGGAAGATGCACTCGTCGACCTCCGCCGGCGCATCGGCGCGATCCGCTGGCCCGAAGGCGAGACCGTCACGGATGCATCACAGGGCGTCCAGCTCGCGACGATTCAGAAGGTCGCGCGGTATTGGCAGACGGACCATGACTGGCGAAAGATCGAGGCCAGGCTAAACGCCTTGCCGCAATACCTGACGGAGATCGACGGCATCGACATTCATTTCATCCACGTTCGTTCGAAACATAAAAACGCGTTGCCGATTATCGTCACGCATGGGTGGCCTGGCTCGATCATCGAGCAACTAAAGATCATCGATCCGCTTACCAATCCCACAGCCCATGGCGGGAGCGCATCGGATGCGTTCGACATCGTCATTCCGTCGCTTCCGGGCTACGGATTCTCGGGCAAGCCGACTGCCACGGGCTGGGACATTCCCCGCATTGCACGTACGTGGGTTACGCTGATGAAGCGCCTTGATTACACGCACTTTGTGGCAGCAGGCGGCGATGTAGGTGCGCAGGTCGTCGACGAATTAGGCGTGCAGGCGCCTCCGGAAGTGCTCGGCATTCACACGAACATGCCCGGTACCGTTCCAGCTGACGTTTCCAAGGCACTCAATTGCCACGAACCGCCGCCAACCGGCCTCTCCGACGACGAACGGCACGCTTGGGACCAGCTCGACTTCTTCTATAAGAAGGGTTTGGGTTACGCCATTGAAATGAGCAACCGTCCCCAGACGCTCTACGCCCTTGTGGATTCGCCTGTTGGACTGGCGGCTTGGATGATTGATCATGATGCACGCAGCGAGGCACTGATCTCGCGTGCCTTCGACGGAAAAACCGAAGGTCTCACGCGCGACGACATCCGTGACAACATCACGCTTTATTGGTTGACGAACACGGCAGTATCCTCGGCGCGTTCCTATTGGGACTACAGCGCCACGGCGAAGAAGGGCTTTTTTGACGTCAAGGGCGCCACCATCCCGGTGGCCGTGAGCGCCTTTCCAGACGAGATCTATACCGCCCCACGCGGTTGGGCCGAGGAAGCGTACCCCAAGCTCATTCATTACAATAGACTTTCCAAAGGCGGGCACTTCGCGGCGTGGGAGCAGCCAGAATCCTATTCAGAGGAGGTTCGTACGGGCTTAAGACCCCTGCGTAAATCGATCTAAAGGCGGCGGTACTCACCCCGACAAACGATATGCCTCAACGCTTGGCGGCTTGCGTGTCTTAGCCTTCGTCTGCCTCATGCTGGCAAGGGCAGCCGCCTTGAGCCAAAGTGCGTAACACCCTGGCTAGCGATCTCGTTGCTGGCCGAGACGCTGGAAAAAGCCCATACCGCCTCGATCATGACCGGTCCGCTGACAGCCAGCGAACCGCTGGCGCCATCCCCTGGCCCACGCCGTCCTCCCGCGGGTACGGCCGCACCGCCGCCGAAGCCGCCGCGGCGCGGAGGTGGCCTCGGCACACAAATTATGCGCGGGATCGTCGGCGGCGTGCTGGCGGTTGTCGTGTTGGGCGCCGCGACCGGCACGGTCGCCGGCTACCTGGCCTGGCGCTACTACAGCGCCAACCTGCCCAGCGTGGAGGGGCTGAAAAGCTACCAGCCCCCGGTTATGAGCCGGATTTTTGCCAGCAACGGCCAGTTGGTCGACGAGCTGGCGGCGGAGCGCCGCATCTTTGTGCCATTCAGCGCCATTCCG
>JASHVB010000379.1 GCA_030039695.1 Acetobacteraceae bacterium | reverse complement strand
GCGCGCGCAGGACGCGCAGCCACACCGACGGCCGCGGCGGGCAGGGCGAACAGCAGAAGCAGCGCCGCTGCATGAGCCAGCCAACGAAGCGGGGCCGTGTCGCGGTGTGACATAGCGGAACCTTTCAATCTCACAGCGCGCGGTAGCCGAACTGTCCGATCGTCTTGAAGGTAAGCTGGAACAGCAGGACAGTTGCGCCAGTGGGCTCGCCTGGGAGCGCGGTATAGCTTTTGTACAGCTTCGTGTCCAAGATGAAGCACTCGTCCTCATAGATTGCGTCGCCGCCGACGGCGACCATCTGGTTGCTGGTCAGGTTGCGGACGGCGAAGGCGGTAAACCGGTAGGTTCCCCAGTTGGAAGAGGCGTTCAGCGTCACCTCGTCACGGGGGGTGTAGAAGGCGCTGTCGGTGGGCGGTGGCGGCGGCTGGTCGAACAGCGTGTAGGGATCGTAGGTCGTATAGAGATAACCGGCCGACAGGCTGAACTTGGGCTTACCTACCGAGGCCAGCGCGTCGGCCATGCGGACGGCGAGGTTATCCTTATCCAGCCGGGTGCGGTAGGTCAGGTTGAGCCACGACGTCGGCGCCATGCTCACCCGGGCGACAATGTCCGACACCTGGTCATGCAGGCCGGTATATTCGGGAAACAGATTGTCCTTTGTGGTGCGGTACGATTGGCCGATCAGGCCATCGAACGTGGTGCCGCCGAGATACCATGTGCCGTGCAGCGCGGCGTTCAGCCGGACGCCGCCTTCCAGCCGGTCAACCCCCGAGAATCGGTTGAAGCCAAACAGATTGGCGTCGGTGAATTCGAAGTCGAGGCTGTCCTCGTTGGGGTATTTGCTGTTCTGGCTGGCGCCAGTTTGCGGCGCGACGATAAGCTGCAGCATCGGTTCAATGACCTGGGTGCCCCAGGCGCCGGAATCGCGCATGAACGGCCAGCGGAAATCCACGCCGAGCTGTGGCAGCGCGCGGGCGGTATCGACGCGGTCGGTCGGACCGAAGTTCGGCTGCTCATTGAAGTGAGAGGCGTCGTAACCGATGGCGTCGCCATGCAGCGTGATCTTCCACAGATCGCCGAGGTCACCGACGAACGGACGTTCCCAGTTCAATGTCAAATTCACCCGACGCGTGTCGGTTCCGACGGTGCGCATCACGTTGAACGCGCCGGCGTCCAGCGACAGGCGTCCGCCCAACGCGTCCGGTTGACCGAAATAGCTGTACTGATAGCGCGGCAGCACCACCGGCAACTCACTGTCGACGACAGCGCTGCTGACACCCTGGTAGAAGCGTGTATCCAATCGCGCATACGCGCCCTCACCGAATCCCTCGGCATAGATGTCACTGGACAGTAGATTGGGATTCAGCGAATAGCCGGGCACAAAATTGAAGCTCGTCACGTAAGTGGAGGACGACGCGTAATTGACGTCCCATCCCGCGCGCCATGTGTCATCGATATCGAATTGTCCCTTGGTCGCGACGGACGCTTGCAGCGACCTGTTCGCGGTGGACGGTTCCGTCGCGTTGTCGAAATAGCCGATCGAGCCGTCGAACAGCAGATAGCCGTTGTTGAAACGGCGGCGGTATTCGGTATTCAAGTCTTCTCCGGACTTGCTGGTGATCACCGGGTAGAAGGTGGCGTCGGACTGGTCGTCGATCACCCAATAGTACGGCTGGATGGCGAACGCGCCGAGAGTCGAGGAGTTGCCGATCGCGGGTATCAGGAGACCGGATGCGCGCTTGACCGAGGGGTCGGGCGCCGAGAGGAACGGAAACCACGCCACCGGCAGGCCGAACATCTGCAACGTGGCATTCTGATACTCGATGCGCTTGTTTTCCAGATCCTGCACGGCGGAGCTCGCGCGGATCTGCCAAAGCGGCGGTTTGGTCGGATTCTTCTTGCAGAGATTGCAGGCGGAATAGACGACCTTCGACAGCTCATTGACCTTGCCGGCGGTCCGACGCGCGCCGTTGGCGGCCAGCTTGCCGTTCTGTGCCAACAGGGCGCGCATGTTCTTCAGCACGCCGTCGTTCATGTTCTGCGTGAGCTCAGCGTAATCAGCGAAGATGATTTCGCCGTCGGGTGTCAGCAGAACCACGTTGCCGCTGGCGGCCACGGTGCCGGTGGTGCGGTTGAAGGTGATATTGTCCGCCCGTAGCACGTGGTCGCCCTGCCAGGCTTCCACGTGGCCGCTGGCGATCACCAGGTTATGTTGCTGGTCGTATCGCACCCGGTCGGCGGTGAAGGTGACGGGCGCGTTGCGCGACGCGCCGTGATCGCCTGTTTGGGTGACAGCTTCGAGTGGCCCCTGCGCGTGCAGCACAGGGCCCACGGCCAGCAGGCCCGCCACGAGCAGCAGGATGCCCGGGAGGAGACCCCGCGGCATTCGCCTACCCGTCTTCCATATGCAGCAGCAACGCGATTGCTAGCATCAAGCCGGCCGCGGCGGGGGCCCACGCCGCGAGGACGACCGGCAGTGCGCCGGACTGGCCGAATTCCTCGGCGATTTTGGAAATCGTGAACAAAGCGAAGCCGGCGGACACCCCGCCGGCAATCATCTGCGCGACGCCGCCACGTCGCGCGGGCCGCATGGAGAAGCCAGCAGCGACCAGGCACATCGTGGCGCAAAGCAGCGGCAAAGCAAGCAGTGAGTGAAAATGCAGCCGATGGCGGATCGAAGAAAAGCCCGAGCGGTCCAGTAACTGGATGAATCCCGGGAGCTGCCATAGCGACAGGGTCTGCGGCGAGGCGAAACTTTCCTGCACCCGCGCCACCGTGAGGTCGGTCGGCAGGGTGAACGCGGCCACCGAGCGTGGCAGTTGTTCCGGCCGTATGGTCCGCACGTCGTGCAGCACCCAGTTGCCGCGTTGCAACGCCGCCTTGGTCGCCTCGATACGCGACAGCAGGCGATCGGTGCCATCCAGGCGGAACACGCTGACGTCGCTGGCAGTGAGGTCCTTGCCACGCAGCGCTACGCCCTGGGCGTGGATGATCGCCACGCCGTTTGGCGTCAGTACGCGATCGGATTGTCGCAGCCATAGCTGGCCGCCAACCAGCGCCAGCGGGCCGGCGCCGCTTTGCAGGTAGGTGTTGTCCAGCACTTCGGCGCGCGCGAACATGACCGAGGAGAGCGGGCTGCCCAGGGTGATGGCGATCACGCCGAACATCGCGGCGGAAAGGGTCGGTGCGGCGAGGAATTCCCAGGCCGAAATGCCGGCAGCGCGCGCGACGATCAGTTCGGAGGAACGGGTCAGCCGCCAGAACGACAGCACGCCGCCGAGCAAGACGGCGAAGGGCAGGATCTGCAACGCGATGAAAGGCAGACGGAGGCCTTCGATCTCGCTGAGCAGGCCGAACGTTGCGTCCGGGTGGCTGGCCGATTGGCGCAACAGTTCCAGGAAATCGAACAACGACACCAGGCCGGTCAGGGCAAGCAGCATGCCCATCACCGCGCCGGTAAACTGACGGGCGATGTAGATCGAGAGGGTGATCGGAGCCGTCATGTCGCTTGAACGGCGCTACGCAGGCGCGTCGGCAACAATTGCGGGCCAAACAACAACCAGGCGCAGACGAGGCCCGGCAACACCGCGTGAATCCACATCAGCGGAATCAGCGTGTTGTGACGCGCGGCAAGATTCTGAAACGCCAGTTCCAAGGCGAGCAGGCCGACAACGGTGCCGATCGAAGCCAGTGGACGCACGAAACCGCCGTAGCGGCGGAAGGTTCCCGTCAGCACCGTCAGCAGCGCTACCATTCCGTACGACAATGCGGTCAATGGCGTGGTCAGGCGCTTGTACGCCTCGGCCACCCATTTCGGCCGGTCCTCGGGGTTCTGCGGATGCGGATGCAGCAGCGCGTGCAGCGAGACTTCCGACATGTCGGCGGGACGGGAGGCGTCGTTTCGCGTGTTGTCGGCGAGATCGATGTCGTTCTGCTCGAATGACAGGATGTTCAGGCGGCCGGTCTGGTGGTCAATCACCTGGCGGGTGCCATCGAACAGTACGACCCGGGGTCCATCGGGCCCTTCGACCAGGCGTCCCCGCTGCGCGAGGATGGTGGCATGCGAAGTTTTGTCGCGCGCATCATCGACCAAGATACCGCGCAGCGTGCCGTCGGGATCGCGCGAGCGGACATAGACCGTGAGGTCCGGGGAGACCTCGGTGAAGACGCCCTCCTGGATCAGGAAGGCCGCCATGCTGTTGCGGATTTCCCATTGGAATTCGCGGAACGCGGCAAGGCTGGCCGGGACGAGCCAGAGGTTGAGCACGTAACAGGCGAGGACGGACAGCAGCCCGACAACCAGCGCCGGGCGCGCAAGGGCGAAGGGTGCCAGGCCGGCGGCGCGCATGACCGTCAGTTCACGGTCGCCGGCCAGACGCTGATAGACGAACTGGATGACCACGTAGGTGGTGATCGGCAGGATCACCGCGCACAGGCTGGGCACGAGCAACCCGGTCAGATGCAGGAACACGAAGATGGACAGGCCGTGGTTCACCACCAGCTCGACAAAGCGAAGCGACTGGGTGAGCCAAATCAGCGCTGTCAGCCCGCCCGTGACCGCGATCAGCGCCAGGAACAACTGGCGAAAGATGTAAATGTCGAGTCGGGTGACCACCCGGCCGGTGCGCATGACGTGGCGCGGACTCCCTCTGCCCGGGCGTTTCTGCGGCAGGGCTGAAGCCGATGCAACCCGTCGCGGCTAGCCAGTTGCAATTCGTGTTGCGGCGGCGACGCGGCCTATGATTCCCGGCCAGACGCGCGCGATGGCGGCAACGAGCGGCTGCACTGCGGGGGTCGTGCAGCCGGTATGCAGCCGCGCGGCGAGCTGGAGCGGACGGTGTATGCGCTGTTGCAGCAGCCGCTCATAGGCTGCGGCGCTGTCGCAACGCAGCCATGTTCGTGCGGCAAGCGTTCCGCTGGCCAGGGCAATCGCCACGCCGTTGCCCGCCAGCGAGGGAATCACGCAGGCCTGATCGCCGAGGCGGAACAGATTGCGCGGCGCGGTGCGGGCCGTGCAAGCCAGGTAGCCGTAAGGGATGGCGGCGATCGCGAGCGGACGCTCCAGACAGGGCCTCGCGCCACGGAGCCGGCAGGCGAGATGCGGCGCCTCGGCGGCAAGACTGTCAAGCAAACCGTCCCAGCGTGCACCAGCGTGACGGAATCGTTTGGCTGACAGGACCAGGCAAAGCCCGGCTCGGCCATGTTCAACCAATTGTATCCCGGCATAGCCGCCGGGGAACAGGACGAGCTCGATGCATGCCTGCAATTCGGCGCGCTGG
>JASHVB010000378.1 GCA_030039695.1 Acetobacteraceae bacterium | reverse complement strand
ACCAGCGAGTTAAGAGGAAGCCGCCATCCCGCCGAACTGCGGCTTCTCTTGACTCAGGCGGCGCGGAGCAAACCGAGTTGGGTCAGGGCGGTCACCCCGTCATCCAGGCCGATCTCGTCGACGATCTTGCCGCTCTTCAGTCTGAGCACAGTGACGCCGGTGAAGTGCATCCTCCGGCCCGAGTTGGCGGGCAGACCGCCAGCAAGGAAGTCGCGGAAGGCGGGACCCGTGTGCGTACCGCCACCCTCCCATTGGCCGACGACGTAGTCGCCCTCGGCGATCAGCTCAGCGGTGCCCCAGAAGTTGAGATCAGGAAACGCGGCGCGGAAATCAGTCATGAAAGCCTTGATCGCATTGTGACCTTTCCGCGGCTCGTGCAGTGAGTACCTCAGCAGCATGTCCGGCGCTGCAATCGCGTCGACCACACTCAGATTGCAGCTCTTGCCCCAGAATTCGGTGAACCAGCGGCCCACGACAGCCTTGTTGTCATCTTGCAAGCTCATGGCAGTGCCTCTCGATTGTTGCGCGGCAGGTCACCGATGGCGTGTGATGACCTTGGCACGTGGGTAGCTTGCCGGGCGGCGCGTACGAACTCCGGTTCTTGCTCTGGTATCAAATCTCCGGATGCCGCCGCGCCTGCATCTGAAAGCAAAACCGGAGTGTTGTACCGGCACAACACCAGCATGTTTCCCCGGCCCGCAGTATGCTGGAAGACCAACTGACACCACTTCGATATTTGCCAAGACTGAAAAGTCCACGGTCCCGGTCATCGAAGAACGGTTGCGTTTCCGCCGCGACGGGCACGATCAAGTACGCGGAGCAACACCGCCGTTATGGCGATTGCGATCGCCAGCGCCGTCAGCGCTGCCAGCATTGCCAGACGCGCCGGGTGCGCGGCCTGGACAGCATAATAGAGACCCCCAACCGCAGTCACTCCAGAGGCATTGCCGATCTGCTGCACGGTGCTGACAACGCCACCGCCCGAGCCGGCATGCGCCGCCGGGACTTTGCTCAATACGAACCCGTATAGCGGTGCCATCACCATCGCTTGCCCAATACCGAACATGACCAGCAAAATGGCCAGCGTCGCCGGGGCCATTCTGCCGAGCGCCAATGCCAGCCCGATGACAAGCAAACCCGCCAGCTGCACGCCGCATCCCTGGATCAGGGCGATGTTGCCGCGCCGCTGCGCGCGAGGACCGGCAAAGCGCGACATCACCGCAAATGCCATGGCCAGCGGTAGAACCACACTCCCCGCCTCCAGCGACGGTAGACCGAGCCCGAGCTGCAAGTAGAGCATCATGACCAGATAGAACGACAGGTTGGCGAAGGTGAAGAAGAACACTGCTACAAGCCCGGTCGCGAAAGCCCGGTCCCGCAGCAGGTCGAGATGGACGAGCGGCAAGCCATCAGGGCGCCGCTCAATCCAGCGTTCGAGGGGCCACATCGCACCGAGCAACAATACGCCCGTTGTCATCACGATGAACAACCACAGCGGCCATCCGAGGTTAGCACCCACCACCAACGGGCCGAGAACGCACAGGAGTGCGACCAGCAAGACCGCAGCGCCCATTATATCGAGCCGCGCGCCAGCCTTTCCAGGCATCACTGGCATTAGCCACCATGCCGCCCACAACAGCACGAGACCGATCGGCACGTTCACGAAGAAGATGGTTCGCCACCCAAGACCGTCGAAGTCGACCGACAACAGCCATCCGCCGAGTACCAGCCCGGTCGCTGCGCCGAAGCCGAGCGTGAACCCATAGGTCCCAAATGCTCTGCCGCGTTCTGCATCCTGAAAGAGACGATGAATGGTGGCGAGCACCTGCGGAATCATCAAGGCTGCTGCCGCACCTTGCAACGCGCGCGACGCCACCAATTCGCTGCCCGAATACGCTAGGCCACACCATAACGACGCCAGCGTGAACCCCATGAGGCCAAGAAGGAACACTGGTTTCGCCCCATTGATATCGCCCAACCGCCCCCCGGTAATGATCAGCGCCGCGAAGGCGATCTGATAGATCACGATCGTTCCTTGGGTTTCCGCGATCGTCGCGTGCAGCTCCGCACGGATCGAGGGGATTGCCACATTCACGACAAAGGCGTCGACCACGAACATAAACTGCGCGGCGACCACGATAGCGAGGACCCACCAACGGCGGTGGCGTTGCTTCACATCGACAATCGATAGGGCGAGTGACATGACAAACTCCTCCGACCACGTCATGGAGGCGCGGTTCTGTAAGCGTGGATTTTGTGAGAGGCGGACTTCAGTTGTCGCTGATGACGACTTTGCCGACGTGTCTGCGATCCCGGAAGTACCGGTACGCTTCCTTCGCTTGCGCAAATCGGAATACGCGGTCGATAACGGGTTGCAACCGATGAACCGAGATTGCCCGGTTCATCATCTCGAAGCCGGCGCGACTGCCGACATAGGTGCGGCGGATCATCACGGGATTAAACAGACAACGTGGGTCGAACGATCCGTCACCAAGAGCGGCGACGAAGGTGACGACGCCTCCCTCGGCCGTGCAGGCAACGGAGCGCGTCAAGGTATCGATCGACCCCGTTTCGATCACGTGGTCTGCGCCGTGCCCGCCGGTCCGCTCACGCACGACGCGATCCCAGTCGGGCATTGTGATGTAGTTGATCACCTCGTCGGCACCGAGTTCGCGCAGGCGCTTCGCCTTTGCCTCCGTAGACGTGATTGACACCACGCGAGCACCGAACAGTCTCGCGAATTGCAAGGCAAAGAGGGCAACGCCGCCGGTGCCGATCGTCAGTACGCTCTCGCCAGGCAAGACCGGCCGCGGTCCGAGCAGCGCCGACCACGCGGTAAGCCCGGCGCAGGGCAGCGTCGCTGCGTCTTCGAACGACAGGTGGGGGGGAAGTTTGACCAGAGCCGCTTCGTTCGCAACAACAAGTGGCGCCAGCATCCCGTCCTGCGTGCAGCCAAACTGATCGGACACCAGACCGAGCGAGAAGGCGCCGTCGATCCACCGAGGAAAGTATGTGGCCGCCACGCGATCGCCAACCGCGACACGGCTGACGCCAGGCCCGACGGCAATGACCTCACCCGCGCCGTCCGACAGGGCGACTGTGCCCGGTCGGCCGGGCACCGGATAAAGGCCATCGAGAATCCTCACGTCACGGTAATTCACCGACCGCGCATGGATCCGGACGAGCACTTCGTTCGCTCCGGGATGCGGTTCGGTACGCTCGCCCAGCACCAGCCCGTCAAGCCCGACGCCGAAACGCTCCAAGTAATAGGCTTGCATCGCCAACCCCCCTTAAACAATGAATTGGTAATCGACGAGGAGGCGGCCCTCGGCGTCGAGACGGAGAACCTCGAAGCCGCGCGCAGCCGCCCTTTCCGCGGCGGCGGGCAGCATTTCCCAGTGGAAAATAGCGATGTCGTGCAGTGTCCGCGCGTCCTTGGCCGCGCGAAAGCGACGGCCGGCGTCATGCACGTTCTTGTTGTGCGAGCCGGTTATCCACTGCCCGAGCGCCGCGAATCCAAGTGCCTTGCGCCCATCGACATAGTGCTGTCCTTCGGGCACCCACAGCGCGGCAATCTGCTGCCGCCGGCGTTTCGCATCGGATTCATTCCAAACCGCCACATACTTGTCTGCCAGTGCTTGTGCATCAAACACGGTTATCTCCTCGCGAGGGCATCGCAGTGTCGCTGCTTCGGCCGCAACATGGACGCGGGCACCTCGGACAATCGATGACCTCGAGGGTCAAAAAG
>JASHVB010000377.1 GCA_030039695.1 Acetobacteraceae bacterium | reverse complement strand
CAGCCGAACACCGTGCTGGCACGCGAGGACCATCGCTTCGTGCTCGATGGCCGTTATTTCCAGGCCGTGGACGAGACGGGCACGCCCGTCGCGCCGGTACGCGGCCTCGCCAAGCCCGACACGCCGCACGTGCTGATGCATCGCGCCGACAACGGCCGCTTCGTCAGCTTCTTCGGCGACCTGCACCCGAGCTTTTTTGGCAACGTGGTGAAGGCGATGGGCGGCGTGCGGCGCGGCTATCCTGTGGTATCGCGCGCGCTGGCCGCTCGCGATGCGACGCCGCTCTCCGGCGCCGCGCTGATCGCGCAATGCCGCGACGCGTTGACCGCGCGGGTGCATGCGGTGAACCGGCTGACCCCTACCATCGTCGAAGTCGTGGTGAGGGCGCCGGCAGCGGCATGTGCGTTCCAGCCGGGCCAGTTCTACCGGCTGCAGAATTACGAAATGCTGGCGGCCCGCGTGTCAGAACCGGAGATCGGGGCGACGGTGCTCGGCATGGAAGGCCTGGCGATGACCGGCGCCTGGACCGATCCCGATCGCGGTCTGGTCTCGGTGATTGTGCTGGAGATGGGTGGCAGCTCCGACCTCTGCGCGGTGCTGAAGCCGGGCGAGCCTGTGGTGCTGATGGGCCCGACCGGCACGCCGACCGAGATTATAGCGAACGCCACTGTCGCGCTGGTCGGCGGTGGATTGGGCAATGCCGTGTTGTTCTCGATCGGCGCGGCGCTGCGCGCGGCGGGTTCGCGCGTGCTTTATTTCGCCGGCTATAAGCAGGTGAGCGACCGCTATAAGGTCGAGGAAATCGAACGCGCCGCCGATGTCATTGTTTGGTGCTGCGACGAATATCCAGGCTTCACGCCGAACCCGGCCCGGCCGCAGGACCGCAGCGTCGCCGGCAACATCGTGCAGGGCATGGCGGCTTATGGGTCAGGCGAACTGGGTGAGCAGGCGATCCCGCTGAATGAGGCGGAGCGGATGATTGTCATCGGCTCGGACAGGATGATGCAAGCGGTTGGCGTCGCGCGGCGCACCGTGCTGGCGCCGTATCTGCGGCCGCGACACGTGGCGATCGGTTCGATCAACTCGCCGATGCAGTGCATGATGAAGGAAGTGTGCGCACAGTGCCTGCAGACGCACATTGATCCCGTCAGCGGCGAGCGGAGCGTGGTGTTCTCTTGCTTCAATCAGGACCAAGCACTCGACCGCGTCGATTTCCCCGCACTGCATGAGCGACTGGGACAGAACGGAACCCAGGAGAAGCTGACGGCACAGTGGATTGACCGTGCGCTGCGGCGGCTCCATGCGCGGGGCGCGACGGCGTAGCGCGCGCGTCATGGCCGGCCTCGCAGGGGCCATGACGTGAGGACGGTCCGACGCCTCCGAGGCACTTGACGCTTCGTCACATCGCTGATCGCGTTGATCTCTTCATCGGCGCGCCAGAGGCGATCCGCCCGATGCGGTCGGAACGCCCTTGATTGGCAGTTTGCCCATCGGGGCTGCGCGCCGGGCCGCGGTGTCACATTGCCTTTTATGGCGAGAATATCGGCCTTCGTCGTCGCTGCTGCCGCTGATGTTAAGAGCCAGTCAATGATCGCCAAACGTCAGCTGGTGGAGAGCCGCGGCGGTGCTAGCGTCGATATCCTGGGTCCTTGCGTCGTCGAGATCTGCTGGCTGCCGGTGCCTCTGATCGGCATAGACCAGACGGTGCCCACCTGACCGTGGCCGCTTCTGACGCGCGACCGCGCGTCGCGCGCCCGTCTGCATGGGCAGTGACGTCGGCTTTTGGTCCGCCGATTTTGGGCGTGCTGCGGGGTCGCCAAGCGCGACGCGGTGCACCAGACTGGTAGCCTCTCTCACGCTTGTTGCGAGAGAGGGCAGTCAAACCACCCGGAACTCCGCCAGCGCGGCATCGTTCAGTTCAACGCCGATGCCAGGCGCGTTCGGCGGACTGACGTGTCGCACCGACGCAACTCCGAAGGCTCACAGAACCTCAACAATCGTTCTCTCTGGCTATCCGGTGATCCAACCAGGTTAATGCTCGGACAGTATAAGACCGTAAATGCGACCGGTTGACCCAAACGCGCCGTAGATCAACCCGTTGTCCACGTACGTTGGCGCACCAAATATCCGCATACCGCTGAAGGGATTCGGCTCGTGTTGCTGCCAGGTCGCCAGCACGCGACGCTGATAATCAGCCGCGATCGATGGCGTGTCCGAATGATAGGCGGCAATCGCTTTCGGCCAACTGCCAGTGAGACGGTGGAGCCTCGTCAGAAAGCGCACGGCAAAGGCCACGTTGGAGGCAGGATCGAACGCCTGATCAAGCGAGCTAAACGCCTCCGGATGGTGCATGAGGTTGACCTGCATGCAGCCCACATCGATCGAGTGCGTACCCTGGGCTTGTAACAGAGACACAGCGGCGACGGCCTGCTCCTTGGTCGCGAAGAACTGCCCGACACCATCGGCATCGATGGTCCAGGGCCAGGGACGCATTCTGCCAGGTTGTTTTGAGTCCGGTCGCCCACTCTCGACTTGCGCAATGGCGGCGAGCATCCCCGACGGCGTGCGGCTGGCCACCTCGGTGTTCTTGATCGCGGTCTCGCATAGCGTTTCGGTCGCCCCAGGCGACCGATGGGGGGGCGACCGATGGGGCGTAGCGTGCGCTACAACCGGTGCGACCAAAAGGGATAGTAGGCACAGCGCCGTCCGCATTGGCCGGAGTCTAGCCACAGTTCATGTGACAACGCCAGTGGCGGTGTCTGCAACAGACACGGTGACGACAGTTCGTAGGAGAAGCCAACTCTCACCCAGAGAGATTACGCACTGGTTCCGGCAACAAAATGTGCACCAAAAACGGTGCATAAGTTGACAGATACGCCTGTGAATAGATCGCGCTCGGGCGCGGTTTCGCTGGCTTACGTTACACTGGCACTTCCCCGCCGGCATCGCCGACCGGCCGCTCAATCCGGAAGACCGCTGGGGTGCGCGATCCGCCGCCACAGCCCTCTGCACCACTCCCGCGTGAGAAGTGGCGCCCGGTCCTGCCGTGCAGGTTACCGCTACGACAGCTTACGCTGGCGCTGCGTGGTCGCGTCAATCACGGACCGCTGTGATGCCTCGACGCCGGTTACGACCAGAGACCGCCAGGAGCTATTAGATCAAGGTGCAACCTTGCGTCGTCTGACGCAGCTGGCTGCCGTCGGCTGACCCGGACATGACGTGGAGCTGGAGCGCAGGCACTATCCGCAGTCAAAGCGGGTTTCCCGACACTTGCGTGTCCGGGGCACTGCCGGTCCGGACACCGGGCATTCGACCATATCGGCTCTATTTGCTAATGAGGCAGAATGTGCTGAGATGATTGTGTATCATGGTCGACGCACCGTTCCCAACTCAGCCCGAGCGGGAAGTCCTTGCCGGCCTTGTTGAGCGGGTAACATTTCATAGCCCAGAGACTGGCTTTTGTGTCTTGCGGGTTAAGGCTCGCGGCCACCGCGACCTCGCCACAATTGTCGGCCACGCCCCAGTTATCTCGGCCGGAGAATGGGTCACCGCCTCCGGTAATTGGATAAACAATCGCACACACGGTCAGCAATTTCAGGCTCGATTTCTGAAGGCGTCAGCGCCTACATCTGTCGACGGGATCGAAAAGTATCTGGCCTCGGGCATGGTTCGGGGTATAGGGCCGGTATACGCCAAGAAAATGTTACGGGCGTTCGGTGAGCGAGTCTTCGATATCATTGAAGCGGAACCAGGTCGACTGCAAGAGGTGGATGGCATTGGACCCATCCGTGCGCGACGGATCACGGATGCATGGGCCGAGCAGAAGGTCGTGCGTGAAATCATGGTCTTCCTGCACAGCCATGGGGTGGGCACCGCACGCGCCGTGCGGATCTACCGGACCTACGGCTCCGATGCCATTCAGGTGATGACGGAGAACCCCTATCGGCTCGCGCGCGACATTCGCGGCATCGGCTTCAAAACCGCCGATGCAATCGCAATGAAGCTCGGCATTCAGAAGACCGCCATGGTCCGGGTGCGCGCCGGAATTTCTTACGCTCTCACCGAAGCGATGAGCGAGGGCCACTGCGGCCTGCCAACTGGCGAGTTGGCGAGGCTTGCTGTCGCACTGCTGGAGGTTCCGAAGGAACTGATGGAAACGGCACTCGAGCTTGAGCTGGGCGAGGGAACCATCGTGGCAGATACCATTGATGACATGCCCTGCGTGTTTCTCGCTGGCCTGTATCGCGCCGAGCAGGTGATTGCCGAGCGGCTGCATCAATTGGCCCACGGAACGCTGCCGTGGCCCAACATCGATCCGGACAAGGCCTTGCCGTGGGTTGAGCGCAGGACTGGGATGGCATTGGCGGAAGCGCAGAACGCGGCCATCCGGCTGGCCCTGAGAGCGAAAGTTCTTGTCATTACCGGCGGCCCTGGTGTTGGCAAAACGACCATCGTCAAGGCCATCTTGCAGATCCTCGCGGGCAAGGCCGTGAACTTGCTTCTCTGCGCCCCCACAGGCCGGGCTGCCAAGCGGATGACAGAAACCACGCACCTTGAGGCGAAAACTATCCACCGCCTGCTTGAGGTGGATCCCAAGAGCGGAGGCTTCAAGCGCAATGCCGAGAATCCACTCGAGTGCGACCTTCTGGTGGTCGACGAAATGTCCATGGTGGACATCCTCTTGATGCAGGCCTTGTTGAAGGCGATCCCTACTTCCGCAGCACTGCTGATCGTCGGCGATATCGATCAGCTTCCCTCGGTTGGGCCGGGCCAGGTTCTGGCGGACATTATCGCATCCGGCGCGGTACCGGTGGTACGCCTGACGGAGGTCTTCCGTCAGGCCGCTCAAAGCAAGATCATCACCAGTGCCCACTGCATCAATCAGGGCATTATCCCCAACCTATCCAGGCCCGACGGCGAAAGTGACTTCTACTTCGTGCCGGCGGATGATCCCGCCGTCGCCGTGGCCCGGATCATCGAGTTGGTGAAGACCCGAATCCCACAGCGTTTTGGCCTCGATGCCATGCGTGACATCCAGGTTCTTTGTCCGATGAACCGTGGCGGCGCCGGAGCGCGTTCGCTCAATATTGAACTCCAGGCAGCGCTCAATCCGGCTGGCGAGCGCAGGGTCGAGCGCTTTGGTTGGACGTTCGCGGCCGGCGACAAGGTAATGCAGACCGAGAATGACTATGAGAAAGAGGTCTACAATGGCGACATCGGTTATGTGGACGACGTCGATCCTGGGGCAGGGGAACTAACGGCACGCTTCGATGGCCGTCAGGTCACCTATGGCTTCGGCGAGCTCGACACGCTGGTCCCAGCCTATGCCGTCACGATCCATAAGAGCCAAGGCTCAGAATATCCAGCCGTCGTGATTCCGGTCCTCACGCAGCACTATGCCATGCTTCAACGCAACCTGCTCTATACTGGCGTGACCCGCGGGAAGCGCTTGGTTGTACTGGTCGGGCAGAAAAAGGCCGCTGCCATTGCCGTGCGCAATGTCTCCGGCCGACGGCGCTGGTGCAAGCTGAAGGAGTGGCTGAGAACCGGATAGAAGCCGTCTTCCTGACCCCAAAAGCGCCACCAACTGTCGTCCAGGCAAACGGCTGACGCCGTCGCTGTATTCGGTGCGATGGGAGGCAAGGAGCAAAGGTCACGGGGGGATTCGGTCGCGACGAGCCAAATCTCTGCAAGGCAATTTGTGCGCCGGGCGGCCCGTTGGGACCGCCGAGAATGAAGCTCGCCCATGAGCCGTTTACGCACGACGGCAAGGCGGATGACGACAATGGTGGTAACGGTGACGACCGATGTCGGCAATTTATCATGTTCCATTGCCGCGCTGCACGGAAGTGCGCGGTTCGCCGCGAATCTCATGTGCCGCTGTACGAAAGTCGAGCATGTACGCCGAGTGGGTCTGAAATTTGCAGCAATTGTGAGACTTGAAAGCGAGAGGCGCTACCCTCGGGTGCCGGATGCATCAGCGACGACAGCACCGCAGCTTGTCGGTCCACGACCCGCGCCGCCCCGGCCTTTGCATGATGTGGTCGGCCCCACCACTCAGTGCAGATTCTTGCTCCAGACCTCTGGATGATCGTCACCCGGCAAGTCCATGTGACTGCAACGTCACAGCGCCTCAGGTTAAGCATAGCGGGTCGAGCTACATCTCGACTTCATTGCAGTCAGTCTCAAATACAGTCCGCCAGGAACTGGCGGGATCCAGCCGTTTTCGAGTCTCAAGACTTCAGTGCAGCGCGACACCCGTGATGCACAGAATGTGTGAATTCGATTACATGCCCACGGCATCACTCAATTGGCCGGCGGACGCGTCTCAGCTAAGGTGCACCGAATGGGCCTCTGGCTCCCGGGCAATCCCTTGCCAAGATGCCGGCTCAATCGCCACAGTTGGGGAGGGCGATTGCCGGCTGACGGATTGGGTGGGCGTCCCAAGCCGGGTCTTTGCCGCTTGCCGAAGGGCCGACCGCACGGGGGGTTGCGCCACGTAATTGTACGTCTCCGGCCAACGAAAGGGAATCATCCAATGCCACTCAATTCCCAGGCACAGGCGTTACTGGAAGAAATGAGCAAACAGGGACTGCCGCCATTCGAGCAGATGAGCCCCACCTTTGCCCGCGTCGTCGCCATGAGCTTCCGCGATCTGCAGGGCGAGCCGGAGAATGTCCCGGAAGTCCGCGACATCCTGGTGCCTGGTCCCGCTGGCAAGCTGCCGGTGCGCGTCTATCACCCGGAACCGGGCAAGCAGCTGCCGCTGCTCGTTTATCTGCACGGCGGTGGGTGGGTGATCGGCGACATCGAGGTAGTGGACCGGCCATGCCGCGCCCTCGCCAACGCCAGTCACTGTGTCATCGCCTCGGTGAACTATCGGCTGAGCCCGGAAACCAAGTTCCCGGGGCCCGTGGAGGACTGCTACGCCGCAACTGTCTGGCTTGTCGCACACGCCGCCGGGTTGGGCGCCGATCCGTCGCGTATCGGCGTGGGCGGGGACAGTGCGGGCGGCAATCTCTCGGCAGCCGTGGCGCTGATGGCACGGGATCGCGACGGGCCGAAGCTTGCATTCCAGCTCCTGATCTATCCTGTGACTGCGCCGTCGAAGGGAACCACGTTCGGGTCCTATACCGAGAACGCCGAGAACTATCTTCTCACCCGCGCGGCGATGGAGTGGTTCTGGGACCACTACCTGAACGACGAGGAAGACGGGCGAAATCCATATGCCTCACCATTGCTCGCAGCCGATCACAGCCGGCTGCCTCCGGCAATGGTCATCACGGCGGAATTCGATCCATTGCGCGACGAGGGCAAAGCCTACGCCCACAAGCTGCAGGAGGCCGGGGTCGACGTGAAGACCTCGCACTATGAAGGCCTGATCCATGGCTTTTTCTGGATGGCCGGGGCGATCGACCGTGGCCGTGACCTGATCGTCGAGATGGGAAACGAGTTGCGGGCCCGTTTGGGAGCATAGCCGACGTTGCGCGTATTTCCCCGGCCGCATTCACGCGCCGAATCAGGTTCGGGCAGGACCGGCTCCATCCCCGGGCCAAGAGGGCGATGTCGCACCGGTCGCACTGAGACCCAAAGAAAAATCGGAGGCGACTTCCATGGCGGACACGAACGTTCCAATCCGTACCAACTACGATGCAGTGGTTGTGGGCGCCGGATTCTCCGGCCTCTACATGTTGCACAAGCTGCGAGAGCTGGGCCTCTCCGCCCGGGTGATCGAGATGGCGGACGGCGTGGGTGGCACCTGGTTCTGGAACCGCTACCCCGGCGCGCGGTGCGATTCCGAAAGCTACTACTACTGCTTCACGTTCTCGAAGGAGATCCTGCTCGAATGGGAGTGGACGACCCGCTATCCCGAGCAACAGGAAATTCTGCGATATTTGAATTATACTGCCGACAAACTCGACCTGCGGCGCGACATCCAGTTCGGCGCCCGCGTGACCAGTGCACGCTACGACGATCCCAGCGGCAAATGGATAATCAAGACAGAGGGGGGCGACCGCCTAACAGCCACCTACTTCATTACCGCGGTCGGATGCCTGTCCAGCGCGCAGATTCCGAACTTCAAGGGACGTGAGAGTTTCCGCGGCAAAAGCTATCATACAGCGCAGTGGCCGCACGAAGGCGTGGATTTCACCGACAAGCGCGTCGGCATCATCGGCACTGGATCGACGGGCATCCAGGCGATTCCCGTCATCGCCAGGCAAGCGGCGCATCTGACGGTGTTCCAGCGCACACCGAACTACACAGTGCCGGCGCGCGACATGCCAATGTCCCCCGCATTCAAGGACGACGTAAAGGCGCGGTATGACGAGATCGTGCAGAAGACGCGCGAGTCAGTGTTCGGGATGCCATTCGACTTCCCGACAGAGTCGGCGCTGGAACTTGCACCTGAGCAACGCGATCGAGTTTACGAGGAGCTTTGGAACCGCGGCGGATTCTGCTTCATGCTGTCGAGCTTCCACGATCTGATCACCGACCCGGAGGCGAACGACACCGCCGCCGAATTTGTCCGGCGCAAGATCCGGGAAATCGTGAAGGATCCGGATACCGCGCGGAAGCTTTCGCCCTCCAATCACCCGATTGGCACGAAGCGCCCGCCGATCGACACGGACTACTATGAGACGTTCAACCGCGAAAACGTTACGTTAATAGACATACGCAACGAGCCGATAGAAGAGATCACACCTGACGGCATCCGCACCTCTACACGGGAGCACGGGGTTGATGCGATCGTGTACGCCACGGGCTTCGATGCCATGACTGGCTCGCTGTTCCGGCTGAACATCCGCGGGCGCGGCGGGATGTTGCTGCAGGAGAAATGGGCCGACGGGCCGCACACCTATCTCGGCATCGCCACAGCGGACTTCCCGAATCTGTTCATGATCACCGGGCCTGGCAGCCCCTCGGTGCTGAGCAACATGCCGGTATCGATCGAGCAGCATGTCGAGTGGATTGCGGCGTGCCTTGGTTACCTGCAGAGCCGCGGGCTCAACCAAATCGAACCGCTACGCGAAGCCGAGGGGGCGTGGGACATACACGTGGCCGAGACCGCCGCGGCCACTTTGTTTCCGCGAGCCGATTCCTGGTATATGGGCGCGAACATTCCCGGAAAGCCACGGGTGTTTTTCCCCTATGCGGGTGGCGTCGGAGCCTATCGCCAACGCTGCGCAGAGATCGCCGCCAATGGCTATGAGGGCTTTGTCTTAGGCCAGCACCGGGAGCGTGTGGCGCAGCAGTAGCTGGCTCTACAGCTCACTCAGGGGGCCGGCAATTGGACGTCACTCGCATCACGCCTGCAGGCGGCAGCCCAAGCCCCGCTGGCCGGTTGTCGCACTGCACGATATTTCGAGACTTGCCATTTGTGTCGGCCTACATGAAATGGCGAGAATTTCCTGGTAGAACTCCGTTGCTACATTTAGTTTGAGAAATCGGCTGTCGAGCCGTCTCGTAATTGGACCAAATTGTGAGACAGATCGCGACGCGGGCCGTGCATTATGTGGAACATCGTGGCCTCTGGGAAGATGACGAACGAGGCTGGTCCGGTGTCTTGTGCTAGCGGAATCCGCGTCATCGCACTTCGGGCCATGGCCCTCGTCGCAGGCTATAAATGTGCGTCCAAGGATACGATAAACTTTGTCTCACATTTCGTGTCGGTGGATGAGGAACCGTCTCAATATAAATTTAGCGACGGTCTGGTTTCGGGCGCTCGATGCGGAGACCAGACATTGAGCCCAGAACCGC
>JASHVB010000376.1 GCA_030039695.1 Acetobacteraceae bacterium | reverse complement strand
TGCATCATCTTCGCGCTATTTGGCGCGGAATTGGTGGAGAGTAACGTTGTCGGCTGAGACTTGTCGTTGCTGGTCATAGTAGCCGACGTGGACCGATCCCAGCCTGAAGAAGCCACCAGCGCCGTCTTCTGCGCCGAGCCACTCGACGCGCTGAAACAATATCGGACAACGGTAGTTGCGTTGGACATGACAGCGCCTAGCTTCAAATTAAAGGCTTGGTCACTCTTCGCAAACCACGACACACCTCCAGCGACCATAAAGAGGGTCAGCGAATAAATCCCGATGCTCGGCTTGGCCGAGTACGGCTCCGCTTTGGGACCAGCGATAGGCAAAGTAGACGCCGGGATTGGTGGAGTGGCGTTGGGAGGCCGGGTGTTGCTTGATTCGTCACGTTATACAGAGCCTCGCCGTTTGTGCTCACACTTTGAATAACCGATTGACCGAACCGTTCTTTCATACCGGATTGAATATGGTGGGGACGATGGTAAAGCCACCCGGCGTAGTCGGAAAGCCCGCTGGAAGGTTTCTCGGTTTATAGTTAGGTATATGGGCCAACCGTATACCTACACTGTTGGAAAATGTCGAATCGTCTGAGATGATGCGTGCCCTGGGAAACCCCCAAAGCACTGTCCATGACTCATGAATGGTATCGAGCGCGAGCTTAGCATTACTAAGCATTGGCGGTCTGTCGAGCGGTGGGTAGAGCGCCACCAAGTTGGGATCAAATTCTAAGCCAGCAGCGGCGGCCTTTCCCATCATCCAGCCCAGCGTTATGTCGGACAGTCCATGTGCAGCATACCCGCCGCCGACATCACAATGCACTCCTGAAAACCATATTTGCTCGACGATTTGGGCGGCTGATGCAGGCGTTGTCCACAAGGTCGGAGCGAATTCGCTTCGCCGTTCGTCGATTGCCAATGCCTGATATGCAGACTGAATATTCGGGTGAAGGCTCGTATCGAGAAACCCGTACTTGTCTGCGTCCAAGCCGATGAATAGATCGCCCGGAATGCCCAATGCTCCGACTGTATCCCAGACTCCAACCATTGCGATTTTCACGTTTTGTGCAGCGTAACGCTGCGTGAAATTCACCAGGAGACTCGCTCGATCTGCACCTACTTTGGGCGCACGATACGTGTCAAAGGCGGCATCTGTGGCATTGCCGTCAAACTTGCCTGGGGCGGGCAGGCCGCACACGGCAATCATGCCTGCGAGGCTTCTGGCCGTGTAAGCTCCTCTGCTGAACCCAAACAGAAATATCTGATCCCCATCCTGGTAGCTGCGTGCGATGACTGTGTAGCCATCCTTGATTTTCTGGAACAAGCCTTTGCCCGTCACTCCATCGAGGAGGTGATCAATTGGCGTTCCGTCAGTTCCAACCCCAGAATCGTAGTGCGGTGCCTGTGTGTCGGTCTGTAGCAATGCGTTGAAGAGCTTGAAGACGTTCGTGGGAGCTGTGACGCCATTATCGGTCTCGCCAGGACGGTTCCACGTGCCGTCGGCGCAAAATACGATGGCTTTTGGCATTGGTTGCTCCTTGAACCCTTCCTAGTGCCACTATGGTAAGGCAGCCTAACGAAAGCAGTGAGATAGTTCACAGCGCTACAATCCGGAATCTGCTAGCCCCGCGAATATTACGCATGATAACTGGGCGGGGCCAAGACTACCGCGCGCAGCTTCTCTGCTCGCTTAGCTCGCTGCGGTGGCATGCTGATTATGACCGTTGAACGAGATTTCGGGGCATTCCGAGCGCGTCGGAGGCCACCTTGTCCCTGGGAGGACCACAATGGTTGGAGTAAGACCCAAGTTCGGGATCAAATGGACGAAGACAGATCAGAACACCTGGACGGTTCCGGGAAATACCTACGAGGACGTTTTTAAATTCTTTGAGAAAAGAAACGCTGCGAGGAAGGAGTGGGCGACATTTCACCACGAGAAACCGAACCTGTCGTTCAAGCCGGCGAAAGGCGAGCCGATCACCGACGTCACTCTGATGGTCGGCTATACCATCACGATGCCGTCATGGCCCAAAGCAAATTCCCTCGGCAAGAAGGGAAAGGTCGCCTGGGACAAGATGATCAAGGCACTCGAGGAGCACGAGAACCAACACCGCTTGATCCTTGAAGGCGAGGCCGAGATGTTCGGCGTGTCGGTCACCTGGGAAACCGATCTCAGCCTCAAGAAGCTGACTGAACTGTTCAAGAAATTTCCTGCCGAAGTGGAAAAGGCGCAGAAAGCTTACGACGCGAAGACGTCGCATGGGAAGAAGGAAGGGGTGTTCCTACCGGCGCCGGAAGAAGTCAAGGACTGAATGGCGAAGGATACGGTGACGCGACTGGGTCCCCGCAACGACACCTCGCCCGGCTTCCGCCTGGTCTTCCCCGCCCCCTTGTATCATTATTGATGGTAGATTTTGTCGCGACGGACGGCGGCCTCCCTCTCAGTTCACCCGGCCGAATGTAGCACGTGATAATCCGCTTTATCCCGCCCCGCCCGTGCTTCATAAATCAAGGAATTTGCAGCAAAGAAAAATTGAGACCGTCCCAAACATGGGGATGCCAACTTCGGTGCCTGGAAGACCGGGGGCGGGAATGGAATGGCGGGTGACGATCGAGCTGAATGGCGATGATGGGACAAAGCAGACCTACGAAATTGCCCGAGGTGGCGGCACCGACTCCCCTTCGTCCCTCGATCCGCTTGGCCTGACGCTGGACGACGGTAAGACCTTGCTGGCGGGCGTGCAGCGGTACTTCGTTCAGGCCCGGGTTGCGGAGTACAGCGCACTGCGCCGCCATTGCTCGCACTGCCGCGGCCGCGGATCACCGCGACGTCTGTCGGCGTCGCCGCCCATTTCAGATGGCAGCGTGATCGCCCCCGTGTTTGGGACGGTCTCCCAACGCTTTCGGGCGCGGTCGGCGTTCTCCGCAGCGGCGCGGAGAGCGGGCGGCGGGACCGAGTGCCAGATTGCGTTTCGAGCTAGCCTCCGCCGTGAGCGAGATGCTCTGTTCCAAGGTGCTCCGCTGGCACGGGCGGCGCGGTGGCCGACGCATCGACGTGGAGCGAGACGTGCGTGTCACTGCCGTGGCCGTGTGCGCCGCCATGGTCGAGTTGCGCGTCGGCAAACTGATGATCGGGCGGCGGCGGCTGCTGTAGTCCAGAGACGCCATGCGTTATTGGATCGGCCGTGCCCGGCTGTTGACCGCCTGTGACGTGTGACATCGCTTGATGACCACTCTCACCTTGGACAAATGACATGTATTGGCTAGCTGAGGAATTGTGCGACACGGCGTTCACGTGAGCGACTTCGGCCGTTCCGAAGCCATCCTCGGCGTTGCTCGGAGCACTGAAGCCGTGGTCGCTCGGAGTACTAAAGCCGTGGTCGCTCGTGCCATGATCGGCGGCGCCCATTGGACCGCCATGACCGGCGCCATGATCCGTAGAGCCTGGACTGCGAAAACCCTGGCCGGTGCCGTGGTCCTCAGATCCTTCGCCGACGAAGCTATGGTTTGTAGAGGCTCCGGCTGATCCGTTATGCGATGCCACATCCATTGCCACATGCACGTACTGGGTCGCACTCGAAGGATGCGCGACAGCAGGATCTTGTGTTCCTTGGTGGCCATTCTGCGACACGAGCACCATGTAATGCTCTACCGCTGAACCGGAGTGTGGTGCGGCTACACTGTGAGGGCCGTCAAGGCTGTCGCCGCCACCGTGCTCAACACGCAGATGGCCAGCGTTGCTGTGATCGGCGAAACCTTGGTGAGCGGCATGATCGCCGGCGCCCGGGCCGATAATACCGTGCCCCTCACCACCCCAACCGCTCGTTGGCAACCCCATCCGACCGTCGCTGCTACTGATAGCGGCGGCATGGTCAGCGCCGTTATCGTTGGAGCCGTGGCCAGCATCTTGATCGCCGATGCTGTGTCCGACCGAGGCCTGGCCGTAGCCGCTCAGGCCACTCATTGGCGAACCCGCCTGGCCGTTGGCGCCACCGGCCGTCGCGTCATGGCCAGCCCCTTGATCGCCAGCGCCCTGGCCGACAGCGCCGTGGCCATCACCGGCCTGGCCACTCGTCGGTGAACCCGTCTGGCCATCGCCGCCACCGGCCGTCGCACCATGACCAGCACCTTGATCGCCAGCGCCTTGACCGACTACGCCGTGGCCGTGACCGCGCTGGCCGCCTGTTGGCGAACCCGTCCGACCATCGCCGCCACCGGCCGTCGCACCATGGCCAGCACCCTGATCGCCAGC
>JASHVB010000040.1 GCA_030039695.1 Acetobacteraceae bacterium | reverse complement strand
AGCGTCCGCGAGCAATCCACTGCAGTGAGGCGCTTGCGGCTCACAGGCTGCGCAAAAACAAGTACATCGCCGCGGTCCAGGAGAACTCCGTACCGCCCAGCGCCTCGCCGGTCATCGGGTCGAAATATTCGCCGAACCCGCTTCGATCAACCAACGCCAGACTGTCGCGGCGAATGCGTTCGGCCAGGTCGATGACGCCGTTTTGGCGCAGGCCGTCAATCAGCATCCAGTTTACCACCAACCATACTGGGCCGCGCCAATAGCGCCGGGGCTCGAACTCCGGACGACCGGGCTCGAAGCTGGGCACACCGAACCTCACCTTGTTCAGCCAGTCCTCCAGCCGCGCGCCCAGTGCCGGGTGCCGCGCCAGCGTGCCGGCATCGGCATAGACCGGCAGCAGGCAACCGATACCAGGCTTCGCTATATCGCTCCGCCGCCTCATGTTGCGCGAGCGATAGATCCCGTCCTGCTCTGACCAGCGCGCCTCAAGCGCCGCTGCGGTGGCGTTTACCATGCCAGCGACTTCATCTGCCGCCGCCTTCTCTTCCATTCCGCGCAAGAGGTGCAGAAGGTCATGATTGGCGCGCTGCAAGATCGCGTTAAATCCAATGTCGGCGATCAACAAGGGTGCGGCTCGCCAGATCCTGGCTGGATCGTAAGCCGCTTCGCGATAGCTCACGACCAGATTGATGTAGCGGTCGTACTCCGGTCCGGTTGGGCGCACACCGGTTTCGGCGAAGCTCGTGTCCTTGCGCAGGTGCGCAACCGACGGACCTGGAGGCACATCAGCCAGGGCGTCATCCCAGATCGGACTGTTGTCCATCCCGCTCTCCCACGGGTGAATGATGGACACCAGACCGGTTCCGTCCGGATCGCGCGCCGCATAGAACCAGCGGTGAGACGCCAGCAGGTTGGGTGCGAGGCGCGCGAGCCAGCGTTTTCCTTCCGACGTTTCGCTCCGTTCAAACAGGTAGCGCACGACGGTGGCCGCGACTGCGGGTTGGGTGATGCCGGAGGACGGTACCGCGTCGCCGCATTGCCAGATCTTGCTATTGGGGAAATACGTGCTGTCGTCGCCGTGGAACAGGATTGAGGGAACCATGCCGCTCTTCCACTGGCCGGAGAACAGCGTCTCCACCTCCTGCCAGGCACGTGCCATGTCGTATTGTGCGAAGCCCAGGGCGACCAGGCATGAGTCCCAGTTCCATTGTGCTGGATACAGCCCGGAGCTGGTGGGAACAGTGTAGCCGCCCCGGTCATTTGCGTGTAGAATTGCCTGCGCGCGCGAAGCGAGCTCTTTGCTCATGCAATTTGCTCCTCAAGTTCACCCATCTCGGCCACGGTGCGGTCGGTGTCGTCCATGTCGGAGACCACGATCCGACGGCTGACCAGCAGGAGCAGGACAGCGGCGATATACAGCACCGCGATGAGCGAAAAGGCGGCGCCCAGGCCGACGATCTCGCCAAGCGCCCCGATCAGCAGGGGCGACAGCCCGGCGCCAGCGAAGCCCACCGTCGTCATCAACCCGACCGCCGAGGCCCGCGCCGCAGGCGGAACGACGTCGTGCATCGCGGCATAGATGGAGCCATCGAACAGGCCCTTGCAGAAACCAGACAGCAGCAAAGAGAGCCCAAGCATGTTAGGGCTATGTAACAACCCGAACGGCAACAGAAATAGGAATGCTAGCAATAGCCCGCCGGACAGCACATAAAAGCGGCCCATGCGGACCCGCTGCGCGGCCCAATCGGCGATCGCACCGCTGCACAGCACAGCGATAAACCCTGCCAGATTGATCGTCAGTGCTCCGTAGAACGCCGCCTCGGTCAGGTTGAAATGCAGCTCGTTGTGAAAAAAGGTCGGCGCCCAGATCGTAATACCGTAGCTGACCGAGGTGGCGAAAAAGAACACCAGAAACAACATTAGTGCGGAGCGGCGGCGCAGCGCGATGGCGAAGCTTCCTCCCTCGTGCGCCTGACGCTGCACCGCTGGCGGCGCATCTCGCATTAGAGCGCCCAGGATCAGCGCAAGCACCACGCCGATCGCGCCGTAGACGTAAAAGGGCATTCGCCACTGATAATGCTGGGCCAGTGCCGCAGCGATCAGCGTGCCGATCCCGCCACCGGCAAACACCGCCGTCTGATGTATGGCGAGTGCGCGGCTGCGTGTTTCCGGACCGTGATAGTCGCTGATCAGCGCGGTGCCAGTCGGGTAGTAACTCGCTTCCCCCAGTCCGGTCAGCGCCCGCAGCGCCAGGAACGCCATGAAGGAACCTGCGAGCGGACTGAGGAACGTGACAACGCTCCAGGTCACAAGCCCCGCCACGATCACTTTCTTGCGGCTGAACCGGTCGCCGATGTAGCCGGCTGGGCTGGCAGCGATCGCATAGACCCACAGGAAGGCAGAGCTGAGTAGCCCGAGCTCTGCCAGGCTCAGCCCGAACTCGGTCCGGATCGCAGGCATCACCGCCGACAGAACGCTGCGATCCGCGTAATTGCAGAATGAAACTGCCCACAGCATCGCCACCAGGACCCAGGGATAAACCGAATGGGTCGCGGAGCCTCGCTGAACTGGCGGCGACGTGGAGACGCCGTGCTGCATCGCGATCCTCCCGTGGTTTTATAAACATTGAGTATGGCTGTTAAACGTTCATCGAAGCCGCCACCCGGACACTAGAGGCCATCACACTGGATCACGCTAATGTGAATCGTCGCAGCTGACTTCTCCCATATCGCGAGAGAACGGTCGGCAAGCGCTGCCTGCCCACAGCAAACGGAGTCTTGATCGGACGATCATGGCAGGGTCTTACGAGCTGGCTCGCCCATCGGAGGGAGGCAGCAGCAAAAGAGCAGAAAGAGCCGCGGTCAAGATCGTGGGCGACGATGCATTTCGAGCGTGCCAATATAGCTTAGCAAGACACGTGGGCTTGGCCGCAAGAGATCGGACCTTCTTGGGAAACACGCCGTGCAGGCTGGGAGACCGGCACTGTCCGCCGGCAGCCGCAATCTGGTGTGTGTGAATCCGCGCTGGAGCGCGTCGCATATTCTCGGCGAACTGTCGAATCGCGGTATCCCCATCGCTCAGTACACGGTCGCGCGCGACACATGCGGCCCGTTAGGCGCCAGCCTCCCGGCGAAATGTCACCACCAGCACGTCGCGCGATCCTGGTTCCGTCGGATCAACCGGCTCCACCGGGGTTACCCCGTGCATTACCCGCGCGTCGTCCACCAGAGCCGCGTCGAGCGGCTCGGTCAACGTGAAGCTTCCCAGCGTTCGGCCATCCAGGCTGTGAATCGTGGTCATGCCGCTCTGGATGTTGCGCCGGCCGACCAGAAGCACCAGCACGTGATCCACACCGTCGCGGTGCGGGCCCTCGGGTGTGGGATGGCCTTCGACGCCGCGGCGCGCCTCGATGCGAAACTGATGCACTTCGATGTGCCAGTCCTGCGGCCCGCTCAGCGTCTCGAACAAATCGCGGCAATAGCCGAGGATCGTCGTCATCGTCGGTCCGCGGGCGATCTCCGGCAGGATCGGTGGAAACCACCGCTCAATGCCCCCGTTCAGCGGGTTGTAGTCGCGGCTCTGATAGTGCGGCTGATGCGGCTTGCGACTGATGTGCGCTCCCGTCGAGCCGAACACGGCAAACCGGCGCTTTCGATATCGGCCGCCGTCGGCCATGTAGGTGTCCAGGCCAAGATCGTTCCAGCTTGCCGCAAACGCATTCCAATCCGCCAGCGAGCCGGTGTGGTCCAGCGCCGCACGCATCGGATCCGCGTGCACGAAGGCGAACCCGGTCCGGCGGATCGTGTCACTCAGCCGCGCGAGATCGCTCATGCGGACGCTCCTCGGCCGGCGGGGCCGCCTGCGCAGGCGGCGCTATGGCAATGGTGCGCATCGGGTTCAACAGGCAGATGCCAAGCTCCTGGAACCGCATTTTCATGCGGCGGTTGAATTCACGCTGCACGGACCATCGGCCGGAATCCGTGCAGACCACTTGACCCGCGATCGTCGCCCCGGCGCCGTCGATTTTGTCCACGCCCCAAAGCTGCAGATCGCTCAACATCTTGCCGGCGAACTCCGGTTCGCTGCGCATGCCGGCGACGATCTCGGTCAGTACCGCCGCCACATGGTCGGTATCCTCGTTGTAGTCAACGACGACGCTGACCGAGGCGTTGCCGATCCCTCGGTTCACATTGGTCACCGACGTGACCGAGCTGAACGGGATGACGTGCACCGATCCGTCACTGGCACGCAGGCGGATAGTGCGAACCGACAGGGCCTCCACCGACCCCGACAAGCCGGACACCGTCACCCAGTCGCCGACCTGCATGGCGTTCTCCAGCAACAGGAAGATGCCGTTGATCAGGTCCTGCACCAGCTTCTGGGAGCCGAAGCCAATCGCCACGCCGATGATGCCGGCGCCGGCCAGCAGCGGCCCGATGTTGATGCCGATCTCCGACAGTACCGTCAGTCCAGCGAACACCAGGATGGTAATTGCCAGGGAGGAGCGCAGCAGCGGCAGGAGCGTGCGCAGCCGTGCAGAGCGCGCCGCCTGTTGCTCCTTCGCCAGTTTCTCCAGATGGCGATCGATGGCGACGTTGGCCGCCTCCCACACGGCGACGGCAAGCAGGAAGGTGACGGCGATTGTGGCAAAGGCACTGACGATGCGCTCGCCGAGATCGGTCTCGGCGAACCAAGTCAAGCCGTTCAGGCCGTAGAGCTGGAGCAGTGCCAGCAACATCAGGGCGTAGACGCCGAAGCGCAGCAAGCCGTTGAGCAGCGGATGATAGAGATGGAGACGGGTCTCGAGGCCCGGAAACCGTGTCAGCGGCACATTCAGTGCACGGTCAATCAGGCCGCTCAGCAGGATCAAAAGCAGCCGCGCGCTGATCAGCAGGGCGCCAGTGATGACGGTGAAGCGCAGCAGCCAGGAGAAGCCATTCGGGACCTCAACGGCCCAGACGACCCACAGCGCCATGATCAGCGCCAGAGCCATCCAGTGCCACACGGCCGCCAGCGCCAGGCGGAACCGTGCCATCGGACCGGTGGCGTCAGGCCGTCCGCGGATCAGGCGCGCGATCAAGCGGCGCTTCTGCAGCACCATGATGGCAAGGAAGACGTGTATGATAAGGCTGACGGTCTTCAGCAAGGCGAGCCGGGCGTCGTCGGACAGACCGAGCAGGCTGCCGACTTCGGCGATGGCGTAGCCGAACACGGCGACGACGACGATCCGGCGGATCCAGCGCATCAGCCAGGCCGCGCGCGAATCCGGAATGTGGAATAAGCGCAGCCGCGATTCGCCAGGCGAGAACACCATGCGCGCGATAGCCAGAACGGCGGCGCACAGTACGTAGGCGTCGATCACCGCAAGCAGGATGAGGCGGCTCGAGCGCGATCCGCCGAGGTCGCTGGCAGCGACCAAGTGGCCGACCAAACCAAAGCCAATGATCGGCACCAGGTCCAGCAGCAGCCGCGCCAACACCAGCGGCAAGCGGCGCAGCATCAGCGATGCGGATGGACGATGACGTGGCACCCGGGGTTCCGTTTCGCCGGCCTCGGCGCGTGCTTCCGACGTCTCTGGCGGCGGTTCGGCGCGCAATTTCGGCTCCGTCCCGGTTTCCTCAGTTTCGTCCGTTTCCTCGGTTTCGTCCGTTTCCTCGGTTTCGTCCGTTTCCCCGGTTTCGTCCGTTTCCTCGGTCTCCGGCGGATGGCTGCCGTTGCCGGCGGGCACCCAACTCTCCAGCGCCTCCATCGGGCGGCGCATGGCGCGCTGCAGTCCGTAGTCGACCAAGGCGGCGAGAATCAGCGCGACCACGAGGCGCCACGCCGAGTCAAGGACGAAGCCACGCGCCCAGGGGTCGGTGGTGACGATGACGAGCCAGTTCCAGAGCTGCGGCAGGCTGCGCGCGGCTTGCACCCCCTTGACCAACTGAGAGGACGTATGACTGAGGAATTGTTCGACGCTCAGCAATACCTGCGCCCCGAGACTGTTTGGCGCGAGAGGAATGGCCAGTTTGGCGGGTTGCGGTGGCGTACCGGGATTGCCGGGGGCCGACGGCTGCGCTGGCTGGGCGGCGGGCGCCTTGGCGATCGCAGCGAGCGCCGCGGTCAGCGCCGCCCGCTGCTTCGGGTCGTTCAGGACTTGGATGACGGCCTGGGCCTGCTGGGCCGTAAGTGCAGGGTGCGCCGCAGCGGGTGGCTGCGCACGGGCCGACATGGCGGCGCACAACAGGGTCAGGCCGATCAGCAGAGGCAGCAGCCGGATCATCGCGGGCGTCGCACCTCAGAGAGCGGGTAAGGGCCAACGGTCACGGGGGATGCGCGGTCACCAAGGCGGGATTGTGTCCTTGCGCGGCGATGGCCGTCGCTGCCTCAGTGTGGCCGACGCGCTCAACCACTAACAGGATTGCCGTTTCGAACAAGCCCCCGCTCCGGTTGGTCTGTATCTGGTCAGGGTCTGGCCGCCCACCGCGTACAGCACAGCCGCGTGTTGACGCCTACCGTTCCCCATCGTCCCATGACGCCGAGGTCCAAGGGAGACATTTGATGCGGGTCTGCGTGTTTGGCGCCGGTGCAATCGGCGGCCATCTGGCGATGCGGTTCGCCCGCGGCGGCGCCGAGGTCTCAGTCATCGCCCGTGGCCCGCACCTCGCGGCGATTCGGGCCAACGGCCTGACCGTGCGTGCCGTCGACGGCGATTTCAACGTGTGCGTTCATGCCAGCGACGATCCTGCCATGCTGGGCCCGCAGGATGCGGTCGTCGTGACCGTGAAGGCCCCGTCGCTGGCGCAGGTCGCCGCCAGCGTCGCTCCGCTGCTCCGCGCCGATACCAGCGTGGCGTTCGTGATGAACGGTATCCCCTGGTGGTACTTCCATGCGCTGGAGGGCAAGCTGGAGGGAAGTCGCCTGCCCCGCATCGATCCCAACGACGTGCTGTGGCGTGCGGTCGGTCCGGAGCGTGCGATTGGTGGCGTGGTCTATGCTGCAAGCGAGGTCATCGCACCCGGCGTCATCGACGTGGAGCAACCAAAGAGCCGCGTCGTGTTCGGCGAACCAGACGGCAGCCTCTCCCCACGCGCGGAAGCACTGGCGGCCCTGCTGCGTGCCGGCGGCATCGCCAGTGAAGCGACGCCCGACATCCGCACCGAGATCTGGAATAAGCTGATCAACAACCTGGCTGGCGGCACGCTGGCGGTGCTGACCGGCGTCGCGCCGCGCCACGTGTATGTCGAGGAAGCCTGCGCCGCCGCGGGCAAGCGCATTATGCAGGAAGCGGCGGCGATCGCCGAGGCACTCGGCTCGAAACCAAGCCACGGGTTCGACCAGCGCATCGGGGGGCAGAAGGGCATGGACCACAAGCCGAGTATCCTGCAGGACCTGGAACTCGGACGGCCAATGGAAGTCGATGGCTTGTTCGACGCACCGCTGGTGCTGGCGCACATGGCCGGCGTGGCGGTACCCACGCTGGAGCTGCTGGTGGCGCTGGCCAAGGTGCGGGCACGCGGGGCCAAGCTGTACGGCGGCTGATACGCGGACAGCGCCGGCTGTCATTGCGAGGCGGTCAGCGCCGAAGCAGTCTCCCGCATGAGATTGCTCTGGCCCTTCGGGCCTCGCAATGACAGCGGGAGGAGTGTTTACCATGAATATGCGGACATACGGCCGGACCGGCATGCAGGTCTCGGTGCTTGGCTTTGGCTGCGGCGCGGTGGGCGGCCTGATGGTGCGCGGGGCGCCGGCGGCGCAGGAGGAAGCGATAGCGCGGGCGCTGGAAGCGGGCGTGAACTACTTCGATACCGCGGTGCAATATGGCAACGGCGAATCAGAGAAGAACCTCGGTCGCGTACTGGCAACACTGAAGCCGGCCAACGCCATTGTCGGCACCAAGGTACGGCTCCCGGCAGGTGACTTCGGCCACATCGGCGCGGCGGTGACACAATCGCTGGAAAGCAGCCTGCAACGCCTGCGTTTGCCGCGCATCGATATATTCCACCTGCATAACGCAATCAGCGTCGCCGGCGGCGGCGAGACTCTCTCCGTGCAACAGGTTCTGAACGAGGTCATACCCGCGTTCGACAGGCTGCGGCAGCAGGGTAAGACCAGGTTCCTCGGTATCACCGCGGTCGGCGACACGGCGGCCTTGCATCAGGTGATCGACGCGCGCGTCTTCGACAGCGCGCAGGTCAGCTACAACATGCTGAACCCCAGTGCCGCAAGCGTGTTGCCAGCAAACTATCCGGCGCAGGACTACGGCCGGTTGTTTGACCACACGAAGGCTGCCGGCGTCGGTGTGATCGGTATTCGCGTGCTGGCCGGCGGCGCGCTGTCCGGCGAGGCGGATCGGCATCCGATTGCCAGTCCGCCCCCGGAACCGATCGGTTCGGCCAGTACCTACGCTGCCGATCTGGCGCGCGCGCGCCGGCTTATGCCCCTGGTCGCGGAGGGGTTTGCGTCATCGCTGGCGGAGGCGGCGATCCGCTTCGCCATCTCGCATCCGGCGATGGGCACGATTCTGGTTGGCATGGCGACGCCACAACAATTCGAGGATGCGCTCGCGGCAGTGCAGAAGGGGCCACTGCCGCAGGCGGCGCTCGATCGTCTCGCGACGTTGCAAAGTAGTTTCGCAGGCGAACGCCGCTGAGGCAGTGCGTTGCGCCGGTTGACGCATGACGGCGCCGGCCGCGCGCGCGTCTCTGCATTATGATTGTTACGGACGTTGATGTTCTTCGATCGTCAGCAAAAATCATAATCGCGGGGCGCGGCGACGTAAGATGATGTCGTGGCATTTGTGTGATATGAGGTTCGCTCGATCTGGACGCTGGAACTCCTGGATCTGACGCGATACGACGTCGGCCACGCGTGGCAGGTGGCAGAGATCGCGACGGCCGCGCGTGCGAACATGGGTGTGGCACTGGAAGGACTTACCGCGCCAGAGCAGGCTGGCGTGGGGCCGATTGACGGGAACGGGCTGTTTCGTTACCGCCCCGCTTCCCCGATGCTTGCGGAGACAGTGCATAGCGCCGTCGAACTCTATACCTGCAGGCCCCTGGCCGCAGTGATGACGATTCTCGCCAGTCCGGGCGACAAGATACAGACATTCGCCGATGCGTTCCGATTCAGGGAATGGGCCACACCTATGTTCGAGCCGGTCGTCTACCTTCTGTGCACGCTCACCAGCGCGCTCTGCGCCTGGCTGCTGATGCTCAGTTACCGCCGCAACCGGCAGTCGCTGCTGTTATGGAGCTCGATCTGTTTCTGCCTGCTCTCGCTTAACAGCCTGCTGGTGTTTGTCGATATCGTCGTGTTGCCGAAGGTCGATCTGTCCTCCCTTCGGCTGGCAACGAGCCTTGTTGCGGTCTCCGTGTTGCTGTACGGCTTCGTCTGGGAGATCGACTAGCAGTGGGGACATTCGGCCTCTTTGCATCCGGCATGATCACCGCGGGTGAGCTCATTGCCGGATTGTTCTTTCTCAAATTCTGGTCGCGCAGTGGCGACAGTTTGTTCATTTCCTTCGCCGTCGCCTTCTGGCTTCTCGCACTCAACCAGTTTCTGCTCGCCTCGGGCGGCGTGCCGCGCGAGGAGCAAAGCTGGATCTACCTGCTGCGCCTCGCGGCCTTCGTGTTGATTGCGGTGGCGATCGTGCGGAAGAATGCGAACCGCCGGTCCGACAAGCCCTGAAATGGAGCCATGTGATGATCGATCCCGCTACCGACCGCGTGCTGATCACTGGTGCTGCGGGCGCCATCGGTACGGCGTTGCGCATCGGATTGCGGCCTACATGGCGGCGTCTGCGGCTGACCGATATAAGGCCTATCGCCGATCCCGCTAGCAACGAGGAGTGCATTGTGGCGAATGTCGGTGACCGCGCCGCGCTCGAACGTATGATGCAGGATGTCAAGGCCGTCGTGTACATGACCGGCGTCGGCGGCGATTACACGCTCGAGGAGTTGTTCCGCGTTAACGTGCGCGGTGTGTTCGATGTGTTCGAATCGGCGCGCCTCGCCGGCGTGCAGCGCATCGTCTATGCCAGCAGCAACCACGCGTTCGGCTGTTATCCGATCACCGAACGCGTCACGCCCGCTATGCCGCCGCGGCCGGACAGTCTGTACGGCGCCTTCAAGGTGTTCGGCGAGACGATGCTGCGCGAGTATTTCGAACGCCACGGTATCCGTTCGGTGGCTCTGCGCATTGGTACGTTCCGCTCGCTGCCGATCGACCAGCGTTCGCTGGCGACGTGGCTGAGCCCGGGCGACGTGGTGCGACTGGTCGATTGCTCGCTGCGCCATCCCGATCCGGCCTGCCTGATAGTGAACGGGTATTCGAATAACAAGCGGATTAGAACGCACGATCCGAATTGGGCGTTCCTCGGCTACCGGCCGCATGATGACGCCGAGGACCATGTTGAGATGCTGCGCGCGCGGGGTGTGGATGTGGATGGTCCGTGGGAATGGCCCGAGCATGGCGGCTCGCATGCGAGGGCCCCGGAGAAGCGAGCGAAGTAAGACGACGGCACGACCGCTCCCGCTGCGTCGGAATGGTCGAGATGCCGAGCACCGCGGGTGAGGAGCAACGTGCACGGACCGTTCTTCGGTCCCGTCCTTCACCCGCCGCTATGCGGCGACCTCTCCCGCTTCGCGGGCGAAATGTGCCACGCCGACACCCCCAGCAGCACCCAGCCCACCATCAGCAGGGTCCCACCAACCGGTGCCAGCATGCCCAAGGGCCAGCGTCCCAGCGCCAGCCCGTAGACCGCGCCGCAGAACAGCACCAGCCCGGCCGCGAAAGCCACGCCGGCCCAGTCCACCAACCGCCCGCCGCGTGGCGCCCATAGCCCGCAAGCCAGCAGCGCCAGCGCGTGCCAGCCCTGCATCTGCAGCGCATTCCGCGCCAGCTCAAGCCGGAACGGCCCGATCGCCTGCAGCCCATGCGCCGCCAGTGCCGCCATCGCCACCGCCAGCAACCCGGCCAACGCGCCAAGCCCGATCCACAGCCTTTCCATCGCAACGCCACCTTGTTCCGCTGGACCAGCCCCCTATACCATCCCCCGTCATGCCGCGCGGCGACCTGTATCCCGAGATCGGGCCATTCGAGACCGGCTACCTGCCGCTCCCCGGCGGCCACGTCATGTACTGGGAGCAGGTGGGCAATCCACGAGGCAGGCCGGCATTGTTTCTGCACGGCGGACCAGGCGCGGGCGCCGGTGCCGTGCACCGCCGGTTCTTCGATCCGGATTTCTGGCGCGTGGTGATCTTCGATCAACGCGGGGCGGGCCGCTCGCGCCCTCTCGGTAATCTGGAGAACAACACCACCGACGACCTGGTCTCCGACATCGAGACGCTCCGCCGTCACCTCGGCATCGAGCGCTTCCTGTTGTTCGGCGGCTCCTGGGGTTCGACACTCGCATTGGCCTACGCGCAAACCTATCCGGAGCGTGTGTTTGGCTGCGTGCTGCGCGGCGTGTTCCTCGGACGTGCGCATGAGGTCGACTGGTTCTTGCACGGCATGGCGGCGATCTTTCCCGACGCGTACGCAAACTTCATTGGCTTCCTGCCCGAGGGTGAACGCGGTGACATCCTGGGCGCCTATCTGCGCCGCCTGACGCATCCCGACGCGTCGGTGCATCTGCCCGCGGCACGCGCGTGGTCTGTGTACGAAGGATCGTGCAGTACGCTGCTGCCGAGCCCGGAAACGGTCACGTCGTTCGCGCAGGACCGTACTGCGCTCGGGCTGGCACGCATTGAGGCTTATTATTTCGCCAATGGCTTGTTCCTGCCGCCAGGCGGCCTGCTCGCCGGCATGGACCGCATCGGGCATATCCCGGCCGAGATTGTGCAGGGCCGCTATGACATGATTTGCCCCGCGCGTACCGCGTTCGAACTGTCCGCAGGGTGGCGCTCCGCGCGAATGACGATCGTGCCGGACGCCGGCCATTCCGCGTTGGAGCCGGGCATTCGCCGTGCGCTGGTGGCGGCGGTAGAGCGATTCCGGCATGGGCGCTGACGCAGGACGTGACCTCTCCCGCTTCGCGGAAGACGTCGAGGCGCGCTCGACACGCCGGGGATGAGGGACCAACAGGCAAGGACACGTCTCCATGAAAGTTGCCGTTATCGGTCTTGGCACCATGGGACTGGGTGCGGCGCTCAACCTGCATCGCCACGGCCACGCGGTGACCGGCTGCGAACTCCGCGATTCGGCCCGTGCCGACCTCGCCTCCTCCGGCGCCTCGGTCGTTGCTTCGCCTGCAGAACTTCCGCCCGACCTGGAAGCCGTCGTCGTCTTCGTCGTCAACGCTGCGCAGACCGAGGCCGTGCTATTCGGCGACGCGGGCTGTTTGGCGAAGCTACGTCCCGGCACGGTGATCCTCTGCTGCGCGACCGTTGCGCCAGAGGCTGCTCGCTCGATCGGTAAGCGCATCACCGACGCTGGTTTTCTGGTGCTCGATTCGCCCGTCTCCGGCGGGCGTGTCGGCGCGCATGCCGGCACGATGACCGTGATGGCTTCCGGCCCCGATGCCGCATTCGAGAAAGCGCAGCCGGTGCTGGATGCGATCTCGACCAAGGTATGGAAGCTCGGTGCCGAGCCAGGCATTGGCAGCACGGTGAAGATGGTGAACCAGTTGCTCGCCGGCGTACACATCGCCGCCGCCGCCGAAGCTCTCGCGCTCGGCATTCGCGCCGGCGCCGATCCGCACACGCTGTACGACGTCATCTCTACGTCTGCCGGCAGTTCGTGGATGTGGCAGAATCGCGTGCCGCACATTCTTGACGCCGACGACACGCCGCTGTCGGCAGTCAACATCTTTGTCAAGGACTTGGGCATCGTGCTGGATCAGGCGCGCGAGCTGACATTTCCTCTGCCTCTTGCGGCGACGGCGCATCAGTTGTTTCTCGCCGCGGCCGCGCACGGCGAAGGCGCCAGAGACGACGCATTCGTCATCCGTGTCTGGCAGGCTTTGGCTGGGATCGAATTACCCGGGACGTCGAAGCCATAGGAGGCGGACCGGGGCCGGCACTGCGGCTTTGGCGTTGATGCGCCGGATGCTCCACTCGATCTGATCGCGTTATGCTGGCAGCATCATTTCCGGCGAACCTTCTCCGGACAGGGAGCCCGGCATGACCATGAAACCCGCTGCCCGCCTTGACTACCAGGCCAGCATCGACCGCCCGCGCCTGGCGCTGCCCGACGGCAAACGTGTCGCCGTCTATATCGTGGTGAATGTCGAGAATTGGGACATCGACCGCCCTATGCCGCGCCAGGTGCT
>JASHVB010000375.1 GCA_030039695.1 Acetobacteraceae bacterium | reverse complement strand
AGAGACAACACGATGGCGATGACGAACGCGCCGCCCATCACGTTGCCGAACAAGCGCACCAGAAGAGAGAAGGTGCGGGTGATACTCTCCACCAGGTTAAGCGGCAGCAGCAGCAGGTTCGGCTCGGCGAAGCTGGCGAGCCAGCCAGCGACGCCGCGCGCCCGGATCCCGAACCAGATGATGGACGCGAACACGATAGCAGCCAGCGCGGCGTCGGTTTCCAGATGTGCGGTCGGCGGCTCGATGCCGGGGATCAGCGCCGACCAGTTCGCGGCAAGGATAAACAGGAACAGCGTGCCGATGAGCGGCAGATATGGCTCAGGGTCCGCGTGTATCGTGTCGCGGATCTGGCCGGAGACGGCATCGACCAGCAATTCGAGGACAGCCTGAGCGGATGAAGGCCTGGGCAGCGCGAGGCGCCGTGTCAGCAGCCAGGAGCCAAACGTCAACACAGCCATGATGCACCAGGTGAGCAGCACCGGCGCAGCCACCGGGACCGGGCCGAGATGGAAGAGCACCGGCATCGACAGCGGGGATTCGGTCATGGCGTCAGCGCCATCAGGCGCAGAACAAAGATCCGCCCCAGCACAACACAGGCAGCGGTGGCTAGCAGGGCGTCCGTGCCGTGCCATACCGCGAAGGCAAGTGCGGCGGCGGTGGCGGTCACGCGCAGTAGCTGCACCGTCGCGGCGAGCAGGACGCGGGCGCCCGCGAGGTACAGTCCAGTATTCCACCGGAGCAGCGCGAAATGGGCTGTGCCCGTGACGAGGCCAAAGGCCGGCCATAGTGCAAGCCTGACCACCGATGTGAGGTTCATGGCCGGTGCATCCAGCGCCACGCTCCCCAGCATCCGATCGCAAGCCCCACCAGCATCAGCGGCGCGGTCCAGAAGATACCGGTGCCAAGACGGTGGTCGAGCCAACGGCCAAAGAACATGCCGAGCAGGCCAGGCAAAACGATCGTCCAGCCCAGCACGCCGACCTGCGCCAAGTAACGACCGAAAGACGGAGGGCCTTCGTGCTGCGACTTGGCGTGTCGGGCCGCGCGAGTGCGAAGGGAGGCGAGGAAGTGCGAGTCATCCGATGATCCGGAGGCGGTCATGGCACGCCCCCGTTCTGAGTGTGCGCAACCGGCCGCAGAACGCGGATAATCTCGCGGATCGCGGCGGTGTGGAGTTTCGTAGCCGCCACGCGCGCCTGTCGCTCCGACTCACGCGTTTCTTCCAGCTGGCCTCGCACCGCTTCCTCGAGCAAGGCCGGATCGTCACCGCATTCAGCCTGGCGGGTGGCGATGACCACATCGCGGCCGGCGCGAACCGCGAGCACGCCGCGCCGTACTGCGCACCAGCGGCGCTGGCCGTCGGCGTGTTGCCAAACCACGACGGAGGGTGTCAGCGCCGTGACAAGATCTGCATGGCCCGGCAGGATACCGAAGCTGCCGCTGGCATCCTCGGCGCGCACCGACGCCACCTCGACATCGTCCACGACAACACGCGTGGGCTCGGTAATCAGCAGGCGCATCATGCCACCTTGGCGCGCTGGCGCGCCTCGTCAAAGTCACCGAGCATGTAGAGGGCACTTTCCGGCCAGTCGTCCGCGTCACCGTCAAGAATCGCGCGGCAACCGGCGAGTGTGTCGGCGAGCGTTACCGAACGCCCTGCCGTGCCGGTAAAGGCCTCGGTCACTGCGAAGGGCTGGGTGAGGAAACGTTGCAGCTTACGCGCCCGCGCCACCATCAGGCGATCGGCGGCACCCAGTTCCTCGACGCCGAGCAAGGCAATGACGTCGGCGAGCTCCCGATAATGCGCGATCGCCTCGCGGACGCGAGCGGCCAGGCTGAAATGCTCCGTCCCAACCACCAGCGGATCGAGCAGGATGGAGCTGGAGACCAGTGGGTCGATGGCAGGGTACATGCCTTCCGCCGCCATCGTGCGAGATAGCACGATGTTGCTGTCGAGATGGCTGGAGATCGCCGTCACCGCGGGATCGGTGAAATCGTCAGCAGGGACATAGACTGCCTCGATCGCGGTTATCGCCGTACCGGCAACAGAGGCAATCCGCTCCTGCAATCCGGCGACTTCGGTGGCGAGCGTCGGCTGGTAGCCGACGCGGGACGGCAGCCGCCCGAGCAAGCCAGAGACTTCGGCACCCGCCTGGACGAAGCGGAAAACATTGTCCATCAGCAGCAACACGTTCTGTCGCTTCGCATCACGGAAATGCTCGGCGATGGTCAGCGCGGTCAGACCCACACGCCAGCGGGCACCGGGCGGTTCGTTCATCTGGCCGAAGACAAGGGCGGTGCGGCCGAGCACGCCGGAGCCTTGCATATCCGACCAGAGCTCGTGGCCCTCGCGGGAGCGCTCGCCGATTCCGGCAAAAACCGAGATGCCCTGATAACGCGCCACCATGGCGTGGATCAGTTCCATGAGAAGAACGGTCTTGCCAACGCCGGCGCCGCCGAACATCGCCGCCTTACCGCCGAAAGCGAGCGGCACCAAGAGGTCGATGACCTTGATGCCGGTCTCGAAGACAGTGGTGGCAGCGGTTTGCGTGGCCAGTGGCGGTGGTGCGCGGTGGATCGGCAGCCACGTGATACCTGCGGGCAAAGCAGGGCCGTGGTCATGCACATTGCCGCTGACATCCAGCAGCCGGCCGAGCACGGGGTCACCGACCGGAGCGGTCAATGGGCCGCCGATGGCGCGGACCGGCGTGCCGCGGCTCAGGCGAGATGTGGCCTGCAATGCAATGGCGCGCACCGATGTGGCATCAAGATGGCTTTGGACTTCCGCGATCAACCCATCGCCGACATGCAGCGCTTCATCGATCGCCGGGAGGATACCGTTGTCGAAAGCGACATCGAGCACCGCGCCACGTACGGCGCGGACATGGCCGCAAGCGACCGCTGCGGGCACCACTCAGGCCCCTTCAACCACCGATTCCGGCGATCGTGCGATGGCGCGAATCACGTCAGCACGGCTAACGATGCCGACCAGCTTGCCGTCGCGCACGATCGGTACGCGCTTGATGTGATGCTCGATCATCTTCTCAGCCAGCTCTGTCACGCTGGCGGATTCCTGCGCCGTGACGACGGGTGTTGTCATCAGGTCACGCACTTGATGTCGATCGAGGCGCACATATTCGAGAAATTCGGGCGCGAGGTCTGTGCCATCGGCGAGCAGCGTCAACCACCAGGCACGGCGCTGGACATTGCTATCGACAAAGGGACGCATCAGGTCGCCCTCGCTGGCCATACCAAGCAAGGCGCCGTCATCGTCACAGATCGGCACTGCACTGATCTCGTGGTTCGAGAGCAGCCGGGCGACATGGGCCACCGTGTCCGCGGGGCGAGCCGTGACCACATCGCGAGTCATGATGCTGGATGCATCCAACATTGAGAAATCTCCCCGTACGACGGCATTGAACCAGGTCAACGTCTTTCGCGGCCGCCGGCACGCCAAGCGCCTTACGCCCCGGAGGGATCGTCGAGCGTGGTCCGAAACCGCGCCGGATCCGTGCGGTCGGACAGGGCCGCGACGCCATCGCGAAACACGACTGCTGTGCCGCGGGTGTCGTCCGATTCCCGGGCGTCAGGTCGCTCATGGCGCTTCCTCGTCCGACAAATGGCCGGTTCAGCGCCCCCGGCGCTGGCTCTTGACGCGAACGAGTGTTGGCACGGATTTCGGATAGAGTATCGTAGCAGCGCTGATCCCGAGGGTCACAAGCAAAACTTGAAAGATCATCGTGATCATTGTTCCTGCCTCTCTCGTAACGGCATCATCTCATCCGACCGACACGCAACCACGAGCTTCCCGGTCAGGCATTGACTTAGGTCAACGAGCCCGAATTGGGGACACTAGGCGCGGGGCCCCGGCACTACGGCGCTTCCCGGCTCTTCGATATCGCCGGTGTCATGGCGCCAATTCTTGTCGTTGCCTGTACGGTCGTAGCGTTGACGTCGTTGATGGACCTGATCCGGTGGCGGTTTATGTGCCTGGAGCAAAAGCAGTACCGACGTTCCCGGATGATGCGCGTCGTCATGCCGCCGTCCGCGCGGAGTAGTGGCAGCGCGGTACGGCAGCAATCCGGTGCCGTTGCTGGAACTATGCGCTTATGAGTGGTTGGAACGTCAAGAGTCGGTTCGCTACAGGACCTCGTGCATTTCCCAATAGCGCTACGACGATGGAATCCGGTTCATGGATGGCTTCGTCGCATGCGCTCCGCGCAATGAGGCCGTTCGTCGCCGCGTCGTCACTGGGGGACGTGACGCAGCACAGGATGGCTCGGCCGCAATTCCTGGGGCGGCGGATTGTCGCGGCGACATAAATCGTACACGAACCAACACCGCGGATGGCAACGGCACCCTGACGGCGACTTGACCGGGCTCGACACATCGTCGTGCACCAGCGCCGCCAACCGGGGCGCGTCCGGATCAGGCAACGCAATCGAGAAGTTCAGCAGATCGCCCATCAGCGCCACACCGGACGACCAGCGACCATTCACTGTCGGTGGCATCGAAGCGATGGCGCTTGCGATCAGGGATCGTCCGAGCCCATTCGGCCGCGTCTCAGAAGAGGCCCTTAACGGGCTCTGGATGGACGACGCAAAGTCTGCCTGTTGCTGCCCTGTTCTTGTGGCGACGGATACAACGAGCGAGTATAATGCCGGATTGTGGAACCTACCGGACACCAAGGTGGAGCGACCTCGGAGATGGCGCGTTATTTAGATTACCTATATCACCGAAACGAGCTGCGATATCGGATGGTCGTCCTGGTGAGTGTAGTTTCTATCTGCCAAGCCGTCACCTGGAGTGCTACGGCTCAGCCATCACGAGCAGATGTGGCGGCAGGACAGCGAATTGCTGAGGCGTCCTGCAGTGAGTGTCACGTCATAATACGCAATGGGCCGGCGGGGTGGACAGATGCCCCTTCCTTTGAGGCGATCGCCAACAAGCCGAATATGACCTCGGCATGGTTACAGAGTTTCGTGCTGAAGCCCCACATGCACATGATGCATCGGATACACAGCCGCTCTGATGCAGCCGAGGTGGCCGCGTACATTCTGAGTCTTAAACGGCAATGAGGGCACTAAGGCTCTAAGTTGCTCTGCATAACGTCGATTCCACCGGTCCTCCAAGCTCGGCGCCAAGCCGACTCATCCGACAACCGCCCTCCGGTTGTCGAAGCGCCGATAGAACATCTCCGCAACTTCCCGTTCCAAATCATCATGTTCGTGCCACTGCCCCGCAACTTGCGCTGTGCCTGCAGGGCCAACCGTTGTAGCCGGACGCGGTCGGCAGACACTGCGCGGCCGGACTTCAATTGGCTGTCGGCGGGCGCCCCACAGGCGCGCAGTTTTGGTGGGCCGTGATTCACATCGCCACGGCATCGCCGTCCACGGCAACCGACATGGCTGCACCGTCGTCGCGTCAAGCGATCTCCGCAGTGGTCTCGTCGGCCTGCATACCTGAAAGCTCACTCCGTTGCCGGACCTCTGTGCCGGCGTTCTACGATGGGTAAGCGGGCAACAGCATCGACCCAGAGCATCACTTTCGAGGCCGACCCGCCTCGGAGCCAGCGCCGTCGCGGCGCCGAAATGCACGGCTCGGCGCGCGGTCGGTGCATCTTGCGGAGCCGCAAAACGGTGGTGTGTCGGGTGCAACGCCGGCCGTTCGCCGGCGGACAATCCGGCATCAACGGGAGTGACGCAAGCTGATGATATAGGCCACGATCTGGTCGAGCTGGTCGTCGGTGACCTGCACGCCCGGCATTTTAAGTGGTGCCGCAATCGACGGGTGCGTCGTTCTGACGAACCGGCGCAGTGACGCGGTCGTGGTCGCGCGTTGGGTGGCAATCGCGGCGAACGACGGTGGCGCGTCCGGATAGAGCGGCGGTTTTTGTTGGTCGGCTGCCACCACGTGACACGAGGCGCAAAATTCCAGCGACAGCGCGTGCCCGGCGCTGATGGAGTTCTGGTCCGACGGATGGGCGGCGCTCGCTGCTGTCGCAGCGCCCAGGATCATGCCGGCGAGAAGCATCAATCTGCTCATTTCGTGCACCCAATACTTTGCAGAATCATGTCACCAAACCCTTAGCGATCAGAGGCACGCCGAGGGCGGCCGTTCCGACGCTGCGATGGCTTCTCTCAGTCCGACACCATAGTGTCCGCACCTCCTGCTCATAGCGGCCGATGTCTTGCGCGGTTAGCACAAGTCAGCTGAACTTGGGCCTCGACCGCGCTGACCAAAGGCGGAATGTCGAAGGCCCAAGCTGCGGTACAATGCAATGCAAAGCGGGGCGGGGTCATGGAGCGCTCGCACAAAACGCCGGCAACGAAAGGTAAGTTTGGCGCGATCGACGGACGAAGCATTGATCTCGATCAATCACGGGGCCCACCTCGCGCGGGCAGATCGTGTGGGTGCCGACCCGCGGGCAATCGCGCCAGTCCACCAAACACAAGCTAGCCAGGGCGCGGCGTTTGTCGGCCGGCAACTCGGGCAGGTCTCCCTGGTCGGCTGACCAACCCTATCGATCGACCTCGTACGACGCGTCTGCTGCATCGTTTACCGAATCTTCACGAAGTGCGTCTTCATCTGCCTCGACAGGAATGAGACTAAGAACTACGCTCGTCATATCGCGATTGTGAGCGAGTGGCCCGACCGCAAACACGCTGCCATCGCTCAACGGCGCTGCAGGGTTGCGTGAACGCCACATGGCGGCTTGAAGATCAGGAGCTAACCGCGTTGTCGTGAAGAACAACGATTCCCCCATCGAAACCGAGATCAAGCTCCACCTGACAGTGGAGGCCCGCAATGCACTGGAACATCATCCGGCATTCCAACCTCCGCGCGCTTCGGCACCTGAAGTACGCCATGAGGTTACTACTTACTTCGACACCCGCAGACTGGCATTGAGCGCAAAAGGTTTCACTTTACGCATCCGGCGGTGTGGCGAGGAACGCACTCAGACAGTAAAGGCGGGAGACAGCGGCGCTAGTATAGCTTTTCAGCGCTGCGAATGGGAATGGCCAGTGGAAGCCGATACGCCTGATCTCCAACGATTAGCCGACTTGCCGATCGGGCAAGACCTACGGGCTCTTCGGGCGGTCGATCTGTACCCGGTTTTCAGGACGGAAGTCACGCGTACCGTCTGGTTGCTACGTCCCGATGACGATGCCAAGGTAGAAGCCGCGATTGATCAGGGTCAGATCGTTGCGGATGATTTGACCGAACCGATTCTCGAAGCGGAGCTCGAGCTGAAGACGGGCAGTGTCGGATCGCTGTACCGACTAGCACTAGAACTGAGCACTGCCACACCGATGTCTCTCGAAACCTCAAGCAAAGCTGAGCGCGGCTTCCGTCTGCGCACGGGCAGGCCGGCACAGGCGAAAACGGCTGCGGACGTCGAGATTGCCGACAGTGCCACAACGGCCGAGGCATTCCACGACATCGTCGGCGCAGCGTTGCATCATCTGTTAGCCAACGTTGCGGCGGCCGCGCAATCGGACAGTGAAGGCGTGCACCAGATACGCGTCGCGGTACGGCGCCTGCGCAGTGCACTCGTGCTGTTTGAGCCGCGGTTGCACGCATCCCCGACTCGCACTTTCAATAGCGAGTTACGCCGGGTCGGCCACAAATTCGGCGTGGCACGGGACTGGGATGTATTCATTCTGCAAACCCTCGCCTCCGCTGCAGGTAAGGTCCCGCTAGGTGGCGCCTTCCACGAGCTCGGTGCGGTCGCCGAAACACGCCGGGCCGCGGCCTATCGCAGCGTCTGCGCGGAAATAGGTGGCGTCCGCTTGACCCGGCTACTGCTAGGGATGGTGAGTTGGATCGAGGACGGTGCGCATAAGCCAGTCCTGCTCGGCGATGCAGGCATGGCAGAACCAATCTCACATCTTGCGCCGCACTTTCTAGAGCGGATGCTACGAAAAGTCGTCGAACTAGGGCATGGATTGGATGATGCCTCCCCTGGGGAGCTGCACCGTCTGCGCAGAGCAGTCAAACGACTGCGATACGGTGTGGAGTTCCTGTCCGGCCTTTACACGGCACACCGAGTCAGAAACTATCTTGATCTATGCAAGGAACTACAGGACCAGCTTGGCACCGTTAGCGACGCAGTCATCACTACCGCCTTGTTGGAGCAGTTGCAACGCGAGAAGGGTCATACATTTGGATCCGCTATTGATATGCTGGCCAAATTGAACGACTGGCAGAGCCGGCGAGCCCATCACCATATAGCGAGGGCGTGGCACCAATTGCATTCCGCCGCCCCTTACTGGCGTTAGTTCGATTCGCTCATAGACTGGCGGCCGGATCGCTGTCACGTCCCGCCCAACAGCGCCGCAGCAGCACCGGCCGACATCCCGGCACCGGATCGCGCGCAGAGCGGCACCGCTGCCGCGCCTTGTGTGCGCGATACGCGACCGTGCGCGGGTATGTTCGACCAGGGAACCACGGCGTAACGGCAGTGCCACAATGAGCCGACGGGACCGTAAGCAACGCACTGAAACGGCAAAGGGGCGGTTCAGTGAAATGGGCGCCGCGTCTTACTTCGCTTTGCCGGCCCTGCCCGGAATGTAACAGGGCGATCGACACCGAGTGGCACAACAGCGTGGCAAGAGCGTGAGGCGCTTGAGCGCCATCTGATCATCAGCATTCACATGACATGCGTACCCCGATGTGCAAAGATCCCGCTGACCGCAAGCACCGGAGATGGCACATGTCCACGCTGACCTGGGTCGGAGGCGGAAACAACAGGGCGAGCAACCCCAACGATTGGAGCCCTGCGCAAGTCCCCATGCCCGGCGATGTTCTGATGATGCCGATGGGCGGTACCATGAACGTTGCGGACATGGACCTGGCTGGCGACACCCTTGAAATCGTTCCGGCAGAAGTGTTCGCCCCCGGTGGGTTCACCGCATCGCTAAATCTCTCGCATCATGCCCAGGTGTCGATAGATGAACTTTCTGTTTCCGGAGTGTATTCGGCGACAACCATCAATGTCTCCGGCCAGGACACGTTAAGCGTCAACTCCGCGTTCCCGCCGGCGTTTAACAGCTCCCAGTCCTATGTCGTTAACCTTGCGCCTGACGCGAGACTCACGGCGTCCTTTGATCTCGACTATTCAACTTCTACCATCAATGGCGCCAGGGGTGCCGAGCTGATCAATGATGGGAGCGCGACCCTCGCCGGATCACAAATGACCATCAAGGCCGATGTGCTCGGTGTCGGCTCGTTCCAGGTCTCGGCCCTCGTTGGCGTTACCGTCCCGGATACCGGCTACCTGGAGTTTGCCGACGCAGTGTCGCATGGCGAGACGGTGACGATCGGTAACGCCACCATTGAAGAAGATGGAGCCTTCAACTGGGATGAACTGAAGATCGATCAACCTCGCGAGTTCCAGGGTTCGGTTGTGCTGCAGCCCAATGCATTCGTTGACCTGGTCGGGCTCGCCACGGCCGACAGCTACAGCTACAGCAACGACATACTCTCGATCTGGTCGGGCAATCGCGTGATCGACACGCTGCGGCTCACCAACCAGTCCGGCGCCGATCTCGCTCTATGGACGGATGCAAGTGGCGACGTGTTGGTGACGCCCGGTGGACCGGGCAATCTGCAGGGGCTCACATCACTGCCGCTGCACGAAATGTCGTACACCTTCACAACGATCAGTGGACCGAGTGCCATCGGCACCATGGCCTCCGGCATCAACGACCGTGGCGAGGTCGCCGGATTCTACTACACCGGCAGTGCCAGCGCTCCCTTCGGCGTCATCGGTTACGGCTTCATCGATGACAACGGTACGTTCACCACGCTGAGTGCCCCGGGTGCCATCGCAACCGACGCCTTCACCATCAACAACCGCGGCGAGGTTATCGGAGATTACGAGACCCTCAGCTCCCACTCTATCGGCTTCGTCTATGACGACGGTACGTACACCACGCTCAATCCCCCCGGTGCCACCATTACCGAAGCCGTGGCCATCAACGATCGTGGCGAGATCGCCGGAACATACACCAACAGCAGCGGCGAGCAGCTCGGCTTCGTCTATGACGACGGTACGTACACCACGCTGAATGCCCCGGGCGGCACGGTCACTGGCGTCGACGCCATCAACGACCGTGGCGAGGTCGCCGGTACCTACTACGAGAACGGCGAGGTGTACGGCTTCGTCGAGGAGAATGATACGTTGACCACGCTCACTCCCCCGGGTGCCACTCTTACCTCCCCCGAGGCCATCAACGACCGTGGCGAGGTCGCCGGATACTACGAAGACAGCAGCGGGTACGGCTTCGTGGTAAGCCCCGAGGGCGGTGGTGCAAGTGGAGGTGGTTTCGTGTTCGGGGAAGTAATCTCCGCGCACGCGGGCCAGGGCGGCGTAAACGACCGGTTGCCCGGTATTCCG
>JASHVB010000374.1 GCA_030039695.1 Acetobacteraceae bacterium | reverse complement strand
GCAGAACATAGGCGTGCTCAGCAGTTCGGCATGCGCGATGGGGCCACAGACGAAGGCGCCCTCCAGCTTGTCGTCCAGCACTTGGGCGACCAACTCGCAGGTGGTACCGGTGCGCAGCGTCAGTTCGACATTTGGGTAGGCGGCGGCGAAGGCAGCCAGTGGCCGTGACAGTCGCAGCGCCGTGCTGGTTTCCAGCGCACCGAAGACCAGCGGCCCCTGCGGCGTCCCGTCATCGGCAACGGCGCGCCGAGCGTCCTCCAGCAGCCGCGCCACGCGCTGCGCGTAAGGCAGCAAGCGACGGGCGGCCGCGGTCGGCTCGACGCCGCGCGCGTGGCGGCGGAACAAGGGCATCCCGACTTCATCCTCGAGGTGACGGATGCGAGCGGTGACGTTCGACTGCACCGTGTGCAGCGCCTCGGCGGCGCGTCCCATGCCACCGAGCCGCACCACCGCTTCGAAGATGCGCAAATCCGCTGCGTCCATGCCACGAAGATAGGTCCGCCGCGACGCGGTGGCGAGACTGCGCTTGCAGCGGTCAGCGTCCGCGCGGCTTTCCGGTGTTCGCGCCATGTGGGCAGATGCTTGGTCGACGGAATTCAGCGCGGGATCGTGAGCGTTGCGCACCTCGCGCTGGAACAGCATGCCGCGCCACCGGCCGACAGCGCGCCGGGAACCCGCAGCGCGAGCAGAATGGCTCGCATCGTGGAACACCCTTTGCTGCGGCTGCCGAAGGGAAACGCCGGTTGTGCGCAACTCTCGCCGTGTCGCCGGACACGTTTCCTTGGCACATCGCCAACGAGCGGCGGCAATGATGCGTTGGTCGCAGACGATCACATCAGATTGCGGATCGTCTCCAACTGGTCCGGATCGTCCGCGGGGCACACCAGCAGCGCGTCGTCGAAGCCCAGGTCCTGGATACGCCGCAGACGGTCGCGTGCCTCATTCGGCGGGCAGATCAGCGAGATGCCCAACGGCCGACCGACCGCTGGGATTTTCGGTTCGGGCCGCAGGTCCGTGAAAATGTTGGCCAGCACCGCGCGCTTACCGCCCGCGTCGCGGTACATCCGCTGACCCAGTGCCGCGTCTTCCCAGGTGCCGTGGATGCCGGAGGCGATCCAGCCCTGGCAGCGCGTGGCGGCCAGGTTGATCCAGCGCGGGCTACGCCAGGCGCCCAACAGGACTGGCGGGCCGCCCTCGGTCCCGGGCCACTGACTGAGCGCCGGACCGTAGACCGGTTCGCCGCTCCAGGTGCGGCGCATCGTCTCGAGCATGCCTGGAAGCACTTTGAAGCGTGTGTCGTAATCCGCCTGCACCGCCTCGAAATCCGCGCGCGTCGAGCCAGTACCAACGCCGAACCTCAGTCGCCCCGCTGACAGCAGGTTCACGGTCTGCACGCGATGCGCATGCTCCACGGGGTGGCGAATGGGGATTTGCACGACGCAGGTGCCAAGCTCGATCCGTTTCGTGGTGGCGCACAGCACGCCCAGCAGCACCAGCGGATCGAGCGTGGCCCAACCGCGACCAAAGGCGTCAGTGACCCAGATGCCGTCGAAGCCAAGGGCCTCGACACGCTGCGCGACACTCACGATGTGGTCGATCATCGCACTGGGGCCGCCAGTTGGAAGCTGGCGGTGGATGGTGACGATTCCGATGCGCAATGCGGCTACTCCCGAAATGCTGTTGGGGAATGGTCTGCGGCCGACCGGGGCCGGGTCAAGCCCGCTCACACCTGACCTCGCGTCTCAGGGGGAATGCGCGGATGCGCCGGACCGCGCCATTCACGCCAGCGGCTGACAGACATCTCTGACGCTTCTTCTGGCGGCGATAGCCATAGACGTTATCGGGGCTGATGCGCCGGACCACCCGGGAGGGCAAAGTGCAAAGGGGGGGCGAATCCAGCCCCGTCCGTGCAACTGTGACATTTCCGGTCAACCCGCGAAGGGCTCAGAATCCGGAACGTCACGGACCGACAGTTCGTCGTGGGCTGCGTACCTTTGACCATCGCATGCAGCGGTTCGGGCCCATCGACGCGGGATCATTACCCGCTTCCTCCGTCGCTTTCCGTGCTCCTACACCGAGAAGTACTTCGCCCGCGGATTCAGGACGACGATTGCGCTGGTCGATTGCTCCGGGTGCAACTGGAACTCCTCCGATAACTCCACGCCGATCCGTTCCGCGCCCAGCAGCCGCAGCAGAGGGACCTGGTCCTCCAGCTTCGGACATGCCGGATAGCCGAACGAGTACCGCGAACCACGGTAGCCTTGTGACAGCATCTTCTCCATGTCGCGGTCGTCTTCTGCCGCGAATCCGAGCTCCGCGCGGATGCGCTTGTGCACATACTCGGCCAGCGCTTCCGCCATCTCCACCGACAGACCGTGCAGATAGAGATAATCCTGGTAACGATTCTCTGCGAACCACTCGCGCGAGACCTCCGAAGCGCGCGTGCCCATCGTCACCACCTGCAGCGCGATCACATCTCGCTGGGCGTCATCCACGTCGCGGAAGAAATCGGCAATACACTCGCCATCATCCTTCGGCTGGCGCGGAAGATTGAAGCGCGCGAGCTCAGTCGACCCGTCAGTATCGAAGATGATCAGATCGCTTCCCTGCCCCGCTGCCAGCCAGTAGCCATACACTGCCCGCGGCTGCAGAACTGCCTGCTCCTCACACACCGCCAGCATGCGCCGCATCACCGGTCGCAGTTCCTGCTTCGCCCAGCCGAGGAAATCCTCCAGCGACCGGCCCTGTTTCCGGAACCCCCACTGGAACTGGTAAAGGCTGCGTTCGTTGATGAACGGCACCAGCGCCTTGGTGGGCGCCTCCACCACCCGAGCGCCCCAGAACGGCGGCTCAGCCACCGGCACGTCGCGCGTCAGCCGCCGCCGCCGCGCCTGCACCGCCGCGACATCCACCGGCCGGAACGCCCGCGCGTCCGCCTGGCCCAACGTGCGCGCCGCATTCCGCGGCTTGTTTGAGCGCTGCGCCTGCACCGCCGCGAGGTAATCGTCGAACGCGTTGCCGGTGACCTTGTCCATCAACCGTAGGCCGTCGAACGCGTCGCGGGCATAGGCGACACGGCCGCAGGCATAAGCGCGTGCACAGTCGTCCTCCACGTACGAACGCGTCAGCGCCGCGCCGCCAAGCAACACTGGAATTTCCAGCCCCTGGCGGGACATTTCCTCCAGGTTCTCGCGCATCACCACGGTGGATTTCACCAGCAGGCCCGACATGCCGATAGCGTGCGCATGGTTCTCATGCGCCGCGTGCAGCATCTCCGTCAGCGGTACCTTGATGCCCAAGTTCACCACCCGATAACCGTTGTTGGTCAGGATGATGTCGACAAGATTCTTACCGATGTCGTGCACGTCGCCTTTCACGGTAGCGAGCACGATTGTGCCTCTCTCCTGCCCCTCAACCCGCTCCATGAACGGTTCCAAATAGGCAACGGCAGCTTTCATCGTCTCGGCACTCTGCAGCACGAAAGGCAACTGCATTTTCCCGGCGCCGAACAAGTCGCCGACAACCTTCATGCCGTCGAGCAGCACGTTGTTGATGATGTCGAGCGGTGACAGCCTCTGCAGGGCTTCTTCCAGATCGGCAGTCAACCCCTTGCGGTCACCGTCGACGATGCGGTCCTTCAGCCGGCCTTCGACGGTCTCCGCTTGCTTCTTCACCGTTGCCTCGGATGCCTTACGGTCCGCGAACAGTTCGAGCATGCGCTGAAGAGGATCGTAGCCTTCGGCGCGGCGATCGAAGATCAGGTCCTCCGCGACCTTCACTTCATCTTCGGCCAGCAAATGCAGTGGCCGGATTTTCGACACATGCACGATTGCACCGGTCATGCCCGCACGTGTCGCATGCTCCAGGAACACGGAGTTCAGCACCGCGCGCGCCGCCGGATTCAGCCCGAACGACACGTTCGACAGGCCCAGAATGATCTGGATGTCGGGAAATTCCGCGCGGATCGCCGCGATACCTTCCAACGTCCATTGCGCGAGCTTGCGGTCGTCTTCGTTGCCAGTGGCAATGGTGAAAGTTAACGGATCGATCAGCAGATCCGATTGTGGCAGCCCATGTTGGCCGCAGGCGAATTCTACCAGCCGCCGCGCGACGCGCACCTTGTCGGCGGCGGTCTTTGCCATGCCGGCTTCGTCGATGGTCAGAGCGATCACTGCAGCGCCAAACCGTTTTGCCAGCTTCAGCCGGTCGGTCGCATGCTTCGTGCCATCCTCGAAGTTGATCGAGTTGATGATCGGCTTGCCGCCGTGGAGCTTCAGCGCCGCCTCGATCACCGGCGTTTCGGTGCTATCGATCACCAGGGGAACGTTCACTGAAGCGGTGAAGCGACGTACCACTTCGGTCATCTCGCCCAGCTCGTCGCGGCCGACGAACGCGGTGCACACATCGAGCGCATTCGAGCCTTCGCCGATTTGCTCGCGCCCCATGCCGACGCAGCCGTCCCAGTCGTGTTTCGCCTGCGCCTCGCGCCACTTCTTTGAGCCGTTGGCATTGCAGCGCTCGCCGATGGCGAAGATCGCATTCTCCTGCCGGAGCGGCACCGCGTTGTACAGACTGGCAACGCTTGGCACGCTTACCACCTTGCGGGCGACCGGCGCCGGGCGTGACGCACCCCGCTGGCGCAACATCGCGTCCAGCGCCTCGATGTGCTGCACCGACGTACCGCAGCACCCGCCGATCAGGTTAACGCCGTCCTCGCCGATAAATCGTTCGAGCCAGCTCGCCAGTTGCGCCGCGCCGAGCGGATAATGGGTGTGGCCGTCAACCAGTTCCGGCAGGCCAGCGTTCGGCATTACCGACATCAGGCCGGGCCAGGTGCCGGACAGATAGCGGAGGTGTTCCGCCATTTCCTGCGGACCAGTCGCGCAGTTCAGCCCCATCAGCGGGACGTCCAGCGCCTGCACGATCGCCGCCGCCGCGGCAATGTCGGGACCGACGAGCAGCGTGCCGGTCGTCTCGACCGTCACCTGTGCAAACACCGGAATGTCGCTGTTCGCTTCGCCGCGGGCGATCTTCGCACCATTCACCGCGGCTTTCAGCTGCAACGGATCCTGGCACGTTTCTACCAGGATCGCATCGACTCCGCCGGCGATCAGGCCGCGGCATTGTTCCGCCAGGGCAAGTTCCAGTTTGTCGTAAGCGATGTTGCCGAGACTCGGCAGCTTGGTACCCGGCCCGACGCTGCCGACCACCCAACGATGCCGGCCGTCGCTGAATTGCTCCGCTGCCTCGCGCGCGAGCTCGCCGGCAACCTTGTTGATCTCGAATGCTCGGTCGGCAAGATCGAATTCGCTGAGCGTGATCGGTGAACCGCCAAAGGTATTCGTTTCCACCATGTCGGAACCAGCCGCGAAATAGCCGCGGTGGATCTCGCGCACTAGGTCAGGACGTGAAAGATTCAGGACTTCTGTGCAGTTTTCCCTATCCCAGAAGTCACGCCCCACATCGAGCGTGAGCGCCTGCACGCGCGTGCCCACTGCACCGTCGGCGAGCAGGACGTTGTCTCGCAGGGCGTCGAGAAGATGGGGTCGGGTCATGGGCAGCTTGCGGGCGCTCTGCGTTGTTCGGCCACAGACGCAGACCGATGCACACGGACGATATTGTGACCCTGCGCTGGCAATTTTAAGTGTGTGTGTGCCTGTAGGTGCATCTGTGATTCCAACTGTCTTTGCCGCATACCGCTACACAGCCAGCGCATAGGCCTCAGCCGCACGGACATCGGCACGCCGCGTCGCCGGCCAGATGCGGATCTCGAGCGGTCCGGGCACGATCAGCGGTTCGCCGCTGTGCAGACCCGCGCTGCGCAGCATCTGCGCCATCGTCGCGTCGTCGAAGCCGGGCCACCGATGGGCCAGCTTGGCCGTGACATCTTCCCGTTCATGCCGGGCGAGATCGATGACGATCAGTCGTCCCTCCGGCCGCAGCACGCGCGCGACTTCCCCCAGCACACCTGCCGGGTCTTCCGCGTAATGCAGCACCATCTGGAGGACCGCCGTGTCGAACGAGGCATCGGCCAGCGGTAGCCGGTACATGTCAGCCAGCCGCACCGCGCAATGCGTCAGCCCGGTACGCGCCAGACGGGAACGGGCGAGCGCCAGCATCGCCTTCGACGCATCGACACCCAGCCCCTGACCGAAGCGCGGCGCCAGCAATTCCAGCACGCGACCGGTGCCGGTGCCGACATCCAGCAGCCGCGACTCAGCCGCCAGCGGGACCAGCGACAGCAACGCGTTCTCCACGGCTGGGGCGGGCAAGTCGAGCGCGCGCATCTCGTCCCAGTCTGCACCCTGGCGGCGGAACCGTTCGCTGGCCTCTCGAGCGCGCTCGGAGAGCACGCGCGCGGCCTGCCGGCGATCGGCCTCCAAGGTCGCATCGTCGGACGGCAGCCTCGCGACAAGCTCGCGCGCGAGGTCGCCGTCCGCGCCAGTGGGTAGGGCGAACCAGGCATTCGCACCCTCACGGACACGCTCCAGCAGGCCGGATTCGCAGAGCAGCTTCAGATGGCGGGATAGGCGGGGTTGAGATTGCCCAAGGATTTCCGTCAGCTCGGTTACGCAGAACGCGCCGCGCGCGGCCAGTGCGAGCAGCCGAAGCCGGGTGGGCTCCGCGGCGGCACGGAGCGCGGCAAGAAGGTCATCCATTGGGAATTTATGACATAAAGATATGCTTATGTCCAGGGGTAACCAAGCCCCGCCTCATTGCCGGGCCGCAAGGCCGAGGCGCGGTTCCGCGGCAGATCAATAGGCTGGCGATTGACTTGCTGCCACCGCTGCCGACACTCCGTCGCGTCAATCCGAGGAGCGCACCATGGGACCGCTGGTGACGACGGAATGGCTCGCCACCGAATTGGGCAAGCCGGACCTTGTCGTATTCGACGCGACGAAATACCTGCCGAACGAGCCGAAGGACGCGGAGACCGACTTTCTCGCCGCCCACATCCCCGGCGCACGTTATTTCGACATCGACGAGGTCGCCGACCAGGACACCGACCTGCCGCACATGGTCCCGACGCCGGGCCGCTTTGCCAAAGTGATGGCAGCCATGGGGGTCAGCAACGCCTCGCGCCTGGTATTCTATGACCAAAAGGGATTGGCCTCGGCGGCCCGTGGCTGGTGGCTGATGCGGCTGTTCGGCCATGACAACGCCGCGGTGCTGGACGGCGGTCTGCCGAAATGGCGCGCCGAGGGCCGGCCAGTGCAGTCCGGTGATGCGCTCGTGCTCAAACGCGCCGCGTTCCGTCCCGATTTCCGTGCCAATAAGCTGCGCGCCATCGGCGACCTGCTGCAGAATGTCGGAACCCGTGCCGAACTCGTGCTGGACGCCCGCGCCGTCGACCGCTTCACCGGCGCAACCCCGGAGCCGCGTGCTGGCATGCGGGGCGGCCACATCCCCGGCTCGGCCAGCCTACCTTACACCGACCTGCTGAACGCCGACGGCACGTTCCGCCCCGTTGAGGCGCTGCGCGCCCGCTTCGCCGCCGCCGGCATGGATGCGACAAAGGCGCCAGTGACAAGCTGCGGTTCTGGCGTCACAGCCTGCATTCTGACGCTCGGCCTTGTTCTGGCCGGTCTGCCCGAGGGCGCCGTCTATGACGGCTCCTGGACGGAGTGGGGCGGGCGCGCTGACACCCCGGTGGAGACCGGCTAGCAGGCAACGGCCGCGCTGTTCGTGGCGTCCCCGTCACGTCATTCTTTAGACGATGCCACCGCACGCGGCAGGCACCGCGGCCTTGCCCCCAAA